>CAYLOD010000041.1:10200-15603 GCA_964385235.1 uncultured Clostridium sp. | reverse complement strand
AACATTCATTGTCGGTATAATAGCCGGGTGGCTGTCAACCTTGCTGTCGTCAAAATGCCTTTTGGTATATGCCTGCCATTGATTTTCCGGAACGGTATATTGAGCATATTCAGGCAGTTTAAACAGCTTGCGGAGTGTTGCTGTAACTTCGGGCTGCATGGCGACGGTTAAATGCTCAGAGGACGTGCGAGGGTACGTCATAAACTTATGCTCATACAATTCCTGCATTACGGCAACGGTCTTTTTAAGATCCCAGCCCAGCTTTTTTCCCGCTGTCGCCTGAAGCTGTGTAGCATTATACAAAACAGGCTGTCCGATCGTTTTCTTTTTGACGGACTTTGACTTGACCGTGCCGTTTCCCGTACATTGTGCGAGAACCTCTTCAGCCTTGTTTTCATCGTCAAATTGTCCATTTTCATATTCAGCCGTAAAGCTGCCGTTTGCCGTTGTAAACTCTGCAAAAAGCTTCCAATATGGCGTTTTGGTGTGTCCGAGTATCTTCTTCTCACGCTCAACCACCATAGCCAAGACGGGCGTCTGTACTCGTCCGACCGACAGCATATCATTTGAGGATAGCTTTTTAGTAGCCGCGATTGTCAGATTGATTCCGCATATCCAGTCGGCTATACTTCTCGCTCTGCCTGCTTTTTGGATATTCAGAACTTCGCTGCTGTCTTTAAGATGTGAAAAGGCGTACTGTATCTTTTGCGGCGTCAAGTCCTCTATCCACGCCCTTTTCCAAGGTTTTGTGCAGTTCATAGCCTCGTATATGTACGCAAATATCAGTTCACCCTCGCGGTCAGGGTCGGTAGCGTTGATTAAAAGATCTGCTTTTTGAAAAAATCCTTTGACATAATCAAAACAAGCTTTTGTCTTTTCCTTGACAATGACCTTATATTTTTGAGGAATGCAGGGGTAAACGTTCAAGTTCCATTTTTCATATTGTTCACCGTATTCCTTGGCGTCCGCCAGCCCGCACAGGTGTCCTACACCGTGGCACAGTACAGCGGGCTGTCCGTTAAACGTAAATTCATAGTGACCTATTGTCGGTTCTTTTGGGTGTGCGATCCTTTTGCCGGCGTTCAAAGCCGTCGCTATTGCCTTTGCCAAACTTGCTTTTTCAGCGTAAATTACTAACATTTTTATTTGCCTCCTGCTTCATTTTAAAATCCTGTAATATCTTTAAACAAGTCCCTGAAGAACTTGCCGATGCGGCTCGGCTTTTTGACATATGTACCGTCACGGATTGCGATTTCCCTGCGCAGCCGCTTGATGATAAACCCCTCGATCAAGTCAAGGAGCAAAAGCATTAAAATTAAGATCCATTCCATATTCATTAAGTCACCTGCTTTTCAGTTTGCCTATGTCCGTGTATCTGCTCAGAATATCGGCGTATACATCTCTGTTCCAGTCGCATGGACTTGCGTAGTTCGGACTTGTGCGAAGCCTGCAGGCTTTGCAGTGTCCCTTAAGCATAGACTTGTTGAACCTTAAAAAGTCCTTTTGCGAGATAGGGTAGAAGCAGTAGTTAATTTCCTTGATATATGGCAGACCCGAGTTAAGATATTCCTGCAAAATGGCTATATCCCACTCAGTACCGCGGCACATCTGTATTTTGATCTCTGCGGTTTCAAAAATCCTTTTTTCGCCTGTTGTCATCATGCCGTTGTTTGTGAGATCTACAACGTCGAATCTGCTGCGCCGTTTGTGCTTATCATACAAAGACAGGGGATAGATAGGCAGTTTGTTGAGCGTACAGCCGCTGTCGGCGTTTTCGATGCCGTGAAATTCGAGAAAACGGTCATATGTTTCATCACGCAGAAAAAGTGAAACATTTTCGTTCGCGTGAAGAAGTACGGCAGCCATCTCCATGGCGGTCAGAACTACGCCGGCACTGTTGACTATCACGGATGAAATCGCGATAGTAATGCTTCCCGCACCTATGTATTCCTGTGGTAAATCAATTTGTTCAAGATCTATATGGTAACCCTCGTCAAGTGCGGCTTTGCTCAAGTCTACAGGCGTATCATCGTCGATATAATTTCTGACTGTATCATCTGCAACAGGCTTTGACATGACCTCATACCGTTCGACAGACCGTTCCAAATCCTCCGCGCTCATGCCCTTATCAATAACGGACAGTAGTTCTTCCTCAAATTTCATATCACCTATGTTTGTCAGCAAAATGTCGTATATACCAAGCGTTGCCAGCTTTTTCCTAATATCGTCAAATTCATTATCCTTGCTGCCGTACACATAGACGATCCGCAAATACGGCAGGAGCCTAAGCGACTGCTCAAGCTCCTGAAGCAAAATATTGTCTTTATCCCTAACACCGTTAAAAATAATAAGAATATGCGGCAAATTTCGGTTAATTATATCGGCAAAGCCGCTTGTAATTTCGCTCACATATGCCAAAACACTGTGATTGTGTTCACGAAATTCAATTTTGGAAAGCTGCTTCTGTAACTTTTTTTCGCATACGATTAACAAATTCATTTTCTCACCCCGTTAAGTTAGCTATCGCGTTCTGAATCAAAGCGGCGGCATTACTCAATACAGACGCGGAAAATCCCTCAAAGCGTGTACTGGACAAAATGACAAGATATTCCTTGCCGTCGGCACGATATTTAGAAATATACCTTGCCCGGTACAGGAGCGCATCCTCAAACCCTGTTGCCTTGCGCATAACAGTAGGTGAGTTTAGCGACAAAAAACTCTCAATGCTCAATCTCGAAATTCCGACGCCGTAAATACACTTGGGCTTGATAAGGTTTTGCCGGAAGTCATAAGCGTAAACCGACAAGGCTGATATACCATATAGCCCGTTGAGCAGTTTATCAAGCCGTTTCCAGCTTTTTATTTCCTCGCCGCTGCCGCTGTCCAGGTTCCTGTCGCTTTTTTCGTCTGCCGGCTCAGTTTTTTCCTCCTGAACCGTTTCCTTTTTATCGGGCACTTCATCGGGCATCCGATTGACCTTGATTTTTCTTCCGAACATATCAATCACCGCGAATCTCATCAAATTTCGTTGTACATATCTTGTACATAAGGCTGTCCTCAGGTATAAGTTTCTCAAACGGTATTATTTTCTTACCGCATATAATAACGCCTGTGCCTTTTTTGCCTGACTTGAGCGGCAGTTGCTGAGAGGGAGAAAGTGCAAACAGCTCCGATATAGCGTCCAGATCGTCCTTTTTCTGTTGGAGGAGCGTTACAAATTCGGAGTTTGCAAGCATGGTTCGAGCCTGCGGGCTTTCAAGCACCTCGGTGATGTTTTGCGTCATAGCGGTTGGTACGCCGCCGTATTTACGGATACGTTTGTATACCTTCGCGAAAAACTCGCCCGATTTATGAGTTGTGCGTCCCGCGCCGTCGTTAAACATGATCGAAAATTCGTCTATCCATACCCATGTTCTTATACCGTGCTTTTTGTTCTCGACAACTCTTTGCCAGACATATTCAAGCACGACCTGAAGCCCTACAGGACGTATTTGTTCACCCATTTGGCTGATGTCAAACACGATAAAGCGCTTGTTTGTATCAATGCTTGTTTTGCCTGAGAATATACTGAAAGACCCTTTAACGTATATTTCAAGCGTAACGGCGAGCGAACGCGCTTCCGATTCATCGGACTTTAAAAGTAGATTATAAAAATCCAAGAAAGTCGGCAGCTTCTCAGGATCACCGCTTTTTACAAAATCCTTGTAAACAAGCTTGACGCAGCGGTCAATGATAGTTCTCTCGTTGCTTGTAAGCTCCTGCCCTTTGGCGGTTTCGGCTATAGTCATGATAGTTTCCGACTTCATGGCTATGGCGGACATACCTTCCTCAGAGTTGTTAAGGTCTATGTCAAATACATTGAGCTTTGTCGGCGAGTTCGGCGCGAGTATAAGTATAGTACCGTCAAAAGCATTTACAAGCGACTTGTATTCGTTTTCAGGATCAATGACTATTACTTCATCGTTTGGACGCTTAAGCAGGACGTCAAAAATTTCGGATTTAGAAAACATTGATTTTCCTGAGCCGGAGCAGCCGAGTATATAACCGTTCGCGTTCAATTCCTCTGTTCTGTCGAGTGCTATAATTGATTTTGTGAGCTGATTTTTGCCGTAAAAGTTTCCGTTCTCGACAAAGTGATCAATGTGTGAAAACGGAATCAAAACGCCCGCTTCCTCGCTGAGAATATAAGTACTGATATTATTATTAAGCTTGGCGTTAAATTTCTCAAGTGCAAACGGCAAAACAGAATCAAGAGCCTTGTCCTGCTGTCGATTAAGTATTCCAAGAATAACCTGATGAGCCTTTGCTCTGTTCTGTACGAAACGGGTAAGCTCGTTAAGTTCATCTTCTGTTTCCGCCGTTACGGCGATAAATATTGATACCTCAAACAGCTCACAGCTTGAACCCGCGAGACGCTTCTGTAAGTCTTTAAGCTCTTCTTCAGTATCTGTCAAAGAAAAAGGAATGTAATTCGTACCGTTTTTGAAATTCTTTTCCATTCGTTTCTGAATACTTGCCTCAAGATTGTTCAGCTTTTTTCGAACCATCTCCGCAGCTTCGCCTTTGTCTACTCTGCGCAGGTGCTTTGATACTGTTATTTTTTCGCTGCTGTCATGAAGATCGTTTAAAAACTCATCGTCAAGGTTCCTGTCATAGCCTTTGACAAACAAAACTCGGGTGAATGAGTTTCCGATTTCAATGCTGTCCCGCTTAAATACGAAAATTGACGGCGAAATATAATCCTTTATCCCGCCGCCCATAGACACAAGATTTTTCGGGAGCATGAACGGTATGTCGGAAAACTGGTGGTAAAATCTGTAGAGAACCTCATAGACTTCTTCGGGTTCAAGCTGTCGGGTTTCAGATCCGAGATTCGCGAAAAGCGTCTGAAGATTTTGATAATATTTAAAGAGCATATTTGCGTTGTCGATTTTTCCCTGCGGTCTGTAAGTCATCGCTATAAGCATTATTTTTTTAGCGGCGGCGGAAGCCGTATTCCGTATATATCCGCGAATAATATTGCAATAGTCCTCCGCAATATCGGGATAGACAGCGGCAGCCGAAGCTCCGGGGAGAAGTGTCCGTTCGAGTATATCGGCATTGACCTCCGAGTTCATTATGAACTCCTGATAGTGAATGTCCGTAGGCAAAGAATTAAGCAGACGCATATAACGCTCATACACGTCCTGCTTTTCCTCGTCGCGATACAGGCAATAGTCTATATTTTGGTAAGCAAAAATCAGGGTATATGTATTTTCACCTGTAAGGAAAAGCCCGTTTTCGTATGCTTCGATAAACGGGATAGTGTCCTGTGCCGATTTTGGTACCACTGCCTTTTTCTTGCCTAAAAATGTGCCTGCCTTTTTAGAAAATAGATTCATCATCAGTAAAAACTCCTTTTCT
>CAYLOD010000041.1:0-10190 GCA_964385235.1 uncultured Clostridium sp. | reverse complement strand
TTTTAGGGGAAATGATAAATTTAAAAAGGCTCATGCCGTTGATACGGACAACTCCAAAGCCTATTACGGCTGCCAGCTCTAAAAATATTATCCACATCAGCAAGTCTGTACTGACCACGTCCTTTAAGCCGACAAACGTAAATATTCCCGCCGCGATCCCAATCACCGCAAAGATGATTTGTATGGGCGAAATATTGCCGAACATATTCGTGCTTTTGTTCATGATGTTTTTTGTTATTTTGACCTGTATCATATGTACCTCCTTGTTTTATTTTAATGGGACAAGTTGTCCCATTAAAATAGCGCAGCCGAAGCCGCGCAAATTTATTTGACAAATTCAATGCGATAGTGTATATTACAGACATAGAGCATACCGATAAGCGGTTGCTCCCATTGTACAGTTCAAAGATAACCGTCCTATTGGGTAGCAGGGCGGTTATTTTTTATATGTACTCATGACAAGCAGTATGTTCGTTACCGCGATAATCATTTGGAAAAAATCATTCCAATTCATACATACCACCCCCGTTTCCGGGAGCAGGATTGACCGCCTACCGTTATGGCATACTCTATGTTTGTGCATATTGTATCAGATTTTACATATTTCATCAATTTCTATTCTGACGGAATTAAAAAAGCGCAGCTTTAGCTGCGCTTTTTCCATAAGAAAAAATCAGATAAATGAAACAACGATTGCAATGATAATTGTAACAGTAATAAAAATCAGAGTGTGTGCTTTTGCTTTGCGTTTTCTTTTATCACGTGCCGGATATTCCCAAAAGGCTTTATACCCGCATACATTACACACGGCATAGGTAATATTCTCTATATATTTCGAATAATTTCTTTTAAATATAAAAAAAAATAAGCAACTAAGTAGCAAACACAAAATATCAGTGCACAAAAATTCAAAATCAAAATGTGATGCGAGTCTATAACTAAAAACTATTGTAGCTAAAGAAAAAATCAGTGAAAAAATGAGAAAAAACATATATGATCTTTTAGGCATTACATTTTCAAATAAAAATGAAATATCTTCGCTTCCACATCTTGAACATTTGGGTACCCTTACTGTTGTATTCGCCTTGCTTTTATTCATAACACAATCACCATATTATTCTATAATTTTTCATATAAATTATATCATATACAAGTTTTTGTGTCAATAAATTGCTTATTATGAAACTAAGTTCTTTAAAACCTTTGGAGTTTTAATCATTAAAAGGGAGCAGCCAAGAGATACCACGAAAAAGCTGAGAAAACCTGAACCAGGTTCAAATAGCAATTTCCAATCGCTCAAATCTACACCTGTACTTAAGAATTGATTGATATATTGTGTGTAAATATAAAAAATAAGCGCCATTAAAACGACTTCTAATGACGTTGATAGATATGTTGTAATAAATTTTTTAAAGTATTCTTTTGTTGTATCGCCACACAAGCAGGCAAAAAACGGAGGAGCAACACATTGGAGCATGGCAATTTCTACACTTCTTATAAATAACTTTGCCATAACTGTAAAAATTAAAGCTCCAAGCAAAATAAACATTATACCCAGAATAATAGCTATCAATAATTCGTTTATAAAATCAATTATAGGTCCGATTATCCATATACCGCTTCCGCTTGGTTTTATCAGGTTAAATGATAAATTATTAAGCACATCTTTGCTGACATCCAATATACTTGTTGTCCATTCCATTGCAATGGTTAAAATTGATTGACAAATGGTAATTGACAAATCAACAAAAATTTTAGCGAAGAGCAGTCGTACAGCTATTTTAATGCCGCCCCGCAATGTCATAAGTTCGTACTGAAACGCCGATTCTATTGCATTAACTCCAACAAGAAGAACTATTAAGGAGTAAGCAATCGTTTTAAAAATAGGATTAATTGTGTTTACAATTTCTTTAATATCTAAGCTTGCAAAGACAGATTGAGCGCTTGGTTCTCCACCTGCTATTATTTTGAAGCAATCTGAAGTTTGTGATAAAAATGTAGTGAATGCTTGAAATAAGTATCCTACAAAACTGACAGGCGAATTATCAGCATTATCCATCGGTATATTTCCGCTTTTAAAAAAATCCTGCATTTTAGTAAACTCTTTGTCAAGATTTTGATAGATTACCCCGTACTCGCTTTTGTCGTGGTTAGCGGCGTCCTTCGCGATATCATATGCAGTCTGAAAGTCAGTATAATGATAGTCATATATTTCTAAACAGCTTTTTCCAGTAGCTTGGTCAGTGCTGTTCTCCCAGTTTTTCAAAAGATCTCTTTGCGTATCCGTCAGGCTGTTGTTCATCCAAGTATCGACTTTTGTTATCAAGTCGTTTATGTCCGTGAGGCTCACCTCTACGGGCTTTTTTACTTTTATCTTGTCTATGGTTTTTGATACAACTTTTTTGTTGTCTTTGTCGTCCTTATTTTTGACAGATGCCCGGACAGCATAATATCCCGCATCCTCCTGCTTATCAATCAGAAGTTCCGCGTTGCTTTCCTCAGACCAGTCCTTGAGGACTGTCCAAGTTACGTTTTTGGCGTCGAGCTTAGGTGACGCGGTCGTCAAATCGGCGTATTTTGCGTATTCAAACTTGTATTGTATGTCATTGCCGCTGCCGCCTTTTACGTCGGTAACGCTCAAGGCGGTCTTTTGATCTCCGCCGCCCGTGAGAAATTCTTTTGTGGAGACGTTAAAGTTGAACTTGATAGGGTCATATTTTACTTCAAACGTCGAGCTGCCATTTATCGTGTAACTTTTGTCATTTTTATCTTTGACAATGAGCCTGTAGTTATATACACCGACATCTATGGACGTCGGCAGAGTTTCAATCTGTACGCTATCGCCGTATGTTTTGAAATCGTCGGCATTATTGGAAACAGGCTTGTATTTCTTGTCGCTGCTTTTTTTGTATTGAACCTGATACTTATACGGTCGAGGAGCTGTGGACTTGTCGCTGATATTTATTTCAAAACGCACGTTAGGTGTCCAACCGTCGTTTTGAGTGTATGACTGCTCCATAGTCCTGACAGTAGCGGTCACGCTTTTTGATTTAAGTGTAACTTTTTCAGTTTTTGTCGCGGTCTTGTTATTTTTATCTTTTATTGTGACCCTGACAGTATATTCGCCCGCTTCCAGTTTGCTTGTATCCCATGTCGTCTTTTTTTCCTTTGAACTTTCATTTGAAAATTCCTTAATAGTATGTTCAGTGCCGTCTTTTTTGTCGTCATAAGAAAATTTAAAAGAAAACGGCGAAGTTCCGGATGATACTGAGGCTTTCAGCGTGATTTTGTCACCGACGTAATCGCCTGATTTTGACACGGAAAACGACGATATATTCAGATCGGGGTATGTCTTAGTCGATGTTTTGATCGTTGTTGTTTTCGTGACTTGCTTGGCTTTGTTGTCTTTTTCTTTTACATAGACTTTCAAGGTACAATTTGAGTTTTCGGGTATATTGCCGTAATTTGCAGAAGTTGACCATGTATAGCTCGCTTTGGACTGAAAGCCTGTAATTGTCTGTTCCGAGCCTTTGCTGTCCACATATGTATACTTGTACTGATATGTGAATCCGGCGATGCTGTCACCCGAAAGAGTAGTCTTCAGTGTTATGGTGTTGCCAATCACAAGATCCGGGGCTGTGAACGAATCTATGGTTATTTTAGGCTTGCCGATCGTAATGTTGTCAAAAGTCTTTGATGATTCTTGACCGCTTGAATTTTTAGCGGATAAGCGTATTGCCCATTGAGAATCGGTATCGCTCATAATATCTGATTTTCTTGCGGGATACAACGTATAACTGCTTGAAGTTATCCAACCTGTCATATCGATCCAGTTGGAAGCGCCCTTTTTGTGATACTGATATTTGTATTGATATTTGTCTGATTGCCCGCTGACCACAATATTCATAACGATTTTTCCGTCCGCCTCAACGGACGTTGCCGACAGAGTGGATCCGCTGATGCTAAAGCCCGACGCGGCGTTGCTTGGCAATGAGCCGATTGAAGAAAGAATCGTCATAATCAGCAAAACAACAGCGGTAAGACGAACAAGCTTTTTGTTTCTTAACTGTCGGTATTTCGCTGTACTTGACAAAGGTGACATATTTTTTTCTCCTTTCCTCTAATGGTATAATAGAGAAAGCGGCGCCGGCGCCCCTTCCCGTCAGCGCCGTTTGCCCTATTAATAATTTAAAATGCTTGCATAATGGGCTTAATTGCGAATGTGGCGGCTATGATAATACCCGAGATAGCGATCGCTGCAATGCCGTTATTCCTGTCACGGGTGTTTTCATCCGCTTGTCCTTGAACGATTTTTATAAGCGCGGGTACAACGCCGATAATAAGTACCGCACCGCGAACGACCCACAATATGATGTCGAGCAGGCTGTTAAAAGTAGAAGTGTCAGCTCCCGAAGGAGCGCTGTTGCTCGAGGTAGAAGCGGCAAACCCTGTTGTTGTCGCCATTACCGAAAATGTGGCAATAAATGAGCATACAAAGGCTGTTTTGCGCATGGCTTTTAAAAAGCGCTCCTGCTTTTTTCTTCTGATTTCTTTAGTGTTCATAATAATTAACTCCTTTTCTTTTCAACAAAATATGTTAATGGCTTTTGTTTTTGCGTACATGAAATTTTTTTGGCAGCACCTCCATTAAAAAGAGAGGGGACAAGTTGTCCACTCTCTCAAAAATATCTATGTGAAAAGCCCTTTGGATTCAGACCCGCAGAGCTTACCGGCGTGAGCCTTTGCTGACAGTATCTGTCGCTTTGTTTACCGCTTGAGCGGACTGTATAACCTTTTTCGTCGCTGCAATGATTTTTCCCGCTGTTCCCGCAGAAGATAAAGCTTTTTCCGAAACAGACGCCGTTGATTTCACAAACTGTGGATCAGATACCAGCTTTTTGCCCTTTTCGGTAATTCGCGCCGTGTTTGTGACCTTGTCGATCTGTACAAAGCCTTTTTCCTCCCACTTTGCAATGTTTTTCGAGATCTTGTTTACAGTTTCTTTGTCGGGATGATTTTGCAGGAAATTAAGATCCATAGAATCGGAATATCTGAAAAAGGCGAAATCCTGAGTATATGAGCCGTTAAGCTCGACATACATCTGCACCTCGTCCTGCTTGCATGAGCGGGAAAGCGTGTCATTGACAGCTTTGTTGTAGGCTCTTATTTGGTCTTTTTGCGCCGCTTTCACAAAGGACGGTTCGCTTATGGCTTTTCTGCCCTTGTCGGTAATAATAATCATATCGTCCTTAATTTCCACAAGTCCTGCATTACAGGCTTTGCTAAAGTTGTCAATAACGGCTTCCCGTAACTTATCGTTTTTTATATTTGCAATGGCTTCAACAGGCATTGCGCCGCAGTGATAGAAATAGCACAGATCCGTCTGCTGTCCCGAAAAAGCAAATGCTGCGTCTGTTTTTGCCGCCCCGCTTAACGTTGCTTCGGACACTTTTTCGGAAGTGGCGTCATCGTTTTTGCCGTTTTTAACATTGTCATTACTGTTGTTATTATTGTTTGCTTTTTGAATCAACCTCGAAACGATGTTTGCTATTTGTTGCACGTTATTGAGTGACGACCTTAAATCGTCCGATAATTCTTCATATAGGCTCATAATTATCGTCCTCCGTCATAAATTCATCATATGTGTCAAGAACAGAGCTTCTTTCCGGCAGAGTATTATCTTCAACATTAAAGGTTTGAATATCTTCTTCCATATTATCCCAGTTTTTAGCTGCTTCAGCGGATTCAGCCGCTTGTTTCTTTTCTTCTTCAAGTTTCTTCTTTTTATCATCTTCCTCTTTTTTCTTTTTTGCCTGCTCCTCTTCAGCTTTTTCAAGCGCGTGACGCTTATCCATTTCTTCTTGATATTTTTCGGTTCTTGCCGAATGCTTTTTAGCATACTCGACTGTAATATCGGTGTTGTTGTGAGCGTCTTTCGGGAATGAGCTGCCCACCTCGCCTATAAGCGGGTGTTCGAGGGTATTGAATTTGTCAAGCATGAACGGGTTAAACTCATCAACAAAAACGATACATCTGCCGTTTTTACCTTTTTTTAAAGCGCGCGGTATTTCATCGGGCATAAGTAATTCACGTCCTGAATAGTTTTCGCTGTCGCTGCCGCCGCCCTGATTGCCGCGATTATAGCTTCGGGTTTCTGTCTTAACTGTGACCTTGCCGAGTTTTTTGCTCAGGTATTCTTTGCTGTCATTATCATTTGTGCCTAGGTAAGTGAATATCGAGCAGTTGCCGATTATGCCGTCGAACGTATCCTTGTAGAGCGCCTTGAGCTGAGATAATCCCTGAAGGACAATACAAAGCCTTATGTTATATTTTCGGACAACCGCGAGGGTTTCGCAGAAGTTCGGAATACGTCCTATATTAGCGAACTCATCAAGCTCACAGGAAACAAGAAGCGGAAGCCGATTATTGTATTTAAGACTTGCTATATACATCAAGCGTTCAAAAAGCTGACTGTAGAAAATATTTGCCACAGCCTTGTACGTTTGACGCGCTGCTGGGATAATGAGGAATATTGCCGTCTTATGGACGCCTATGTCGTCAAAATCCATTTCATCGTCTGCTGTAAGCATATCGACGTCCTCTACAGCCCACAATCTTAGTCGCGTGGAAAGAGTTTTCGCTATACTGCCCATTGTTTCCTGCGGAGTACCTTTGACCGACTTCCAGTTTACGGAAGCGGCATCATACGGGTATTTGACGGAATGAGCCTCAAGGCAGCGCGCAAGCTCGCAAAGCTCATCAATCTTGCCGTCCTCATAATCTATCGAGTTCACAAGTCTGATGACGCGACCGAAGGATTTAATTTCACCGTCGGTTTTAAAAAGATAAAGCATTATCGCGACAAGCAAATCTTGAGCCGCGCCTGTCCAGAAGTCCTCCTTTTCGCCTTCTCCTGCGGAATTTTTCATAAACAGATCTGCGATATTAAGGACGTCCTGTTCGCTTGTCATATAGTGAAACGGGTTGTATGAATCAGAGAGATTTATATCGGTAAGATTTAAAACCTTAACCTTATACCCGTTTTTCTTTAAGAATTTCGCACAGTCACGATAAAGCTCTCCCGACGGATCGGTAACAACGTACGAGCCTGTCATTTGCATTATGTCGGGCTTAATTTTTCTGAATGATTTGCCCGCGCCCGAACCGCCGATAACGATTTCATTAAGGTTATGACTTGCATAGTATTTTTTATTTGGATTACTTACCGTAACGTAAAAATTATCACCGCACGGTATACCGCTTTTATCCTCGAAAAGTTTTTTGTTCTGTTTGCTTGCCCAACGCGCCGAGCCGTGTTCCATACCCCTGAAGTCATCTCTGTTGTTCGACGTCGCTATGACAAAAGCTATGGCGGCGGCGCAAAGATACACCCACCAGAGCTTAGTGACCTGCCATTTAAGTATTTCAAGCAGCAATCCCCAGCTGAAAGGCAGGTAAAATCCATTTGGACTGAACAAATCAGAAAGCGATGCGATAAACAGCTCCATATTGATTTCGTCAAGATTATTTTTCGCGGCGTACTGCATATAGTTATATGTACCATACATCATGAAAAGGATCAAGCATAAGCCGAGTACAACGCCCATGTATATCATGGGAGCTTTCTTTTTTTCTGAACGCAGTTTGTTTTTAGATTCCATTAAGCACTCACTCCTACTGACTTTAAAATATATTATGTTTGCAAATTTGCCTCCTAAAATTTAAATTACGACTGAGCAGTCAGTCGGAATTTTTTATCTTGTCATGCCTTGCATCGGCGGATTTTTTTAATAACTTTTCCAACCTCCTCATCAAGCGATTGCTTGTATCTGATAACAGTCTTATCACCGGAGGATTTTTTCTCAAAAGTTATTTTCGCTTTTTTAAGCGCATCAACCTGCTCATTGGTTACGATCCGGCACTGATATTTGTCACGGAGATAGTCTGCAAGTCCGTCCTCAAGCGAAGCCGATTCATCAGCCGGCATTTCTTCGGCGGGGGTCTGTTTGGGATCTCCGTTTTTGTCCTGCGTGGGATCAATGTTGCCGTCAATAATATCAGGAAGATTGTCTAAATCACGGTCAGTGTGTTCAAGCTCATCTTGCCATGTCTCGTTCTCCTGCCGTCTTTCGGGCAGATCTTTCTTTACATAGGCGGCTTCTTTCATAATCAATCCATCCTTTCAATTTTATGCCGATGTACACTGATTCAGCGCTGGGGAACAGTTGTCTGCTTTTTCTCGGTTTTTAGGAGTTCGTTGACCTTTGGCAGATCGTATTTGAAAAACTTAGCGACGATTTCATCCCCGCTTTGCCTAAAGCTCACTTGTATGCCGGAGGATTTGAGCTTTTTAGCTTCCTCATAGGTCACGTTCTTGTAAACAGAATTTGTTTTATCCATTTTGTCCATTTTGGAAAGTTGGTACGACTCCATAACGGCAGCGTTCAGCTTTTCCCGCATCTGTTTTGTAATCGGGAAAGCTATATCGGCGTATTCTCCGTTATTCTTGCGATAGTTCGGCATTTGTACAAACAAGCCGTTTTTCCCTTCGGTGACTTTTACGCCCTTGATCATAAATGAATCGTTTATCATAACTGTAGCATAACCTCTGGTACTGCGCAGTTGATCATTAAATTCCTGCGATTCTTTTGGAAGATAAGTCCTCACTTTAATATCGGTTTTCTCGGCATTGGCGGCGTTTTCCTGTTCTGTCGGGTTTGCGGGCTTTTCAGCGCTGCGGCGCTCGTATTGACTTATCACGGCTTCGATAATTGCTTTCCTGTCCTCGGCGGTAACAGGGAATGCGATGTTCTGAAAATCGCCGTTTTTGTCCTTATAGCCTGGAAACTGTACAGACAGCCCATTTTTGCCTTCTGTCAGCTTAATACCCGAAACGGCTATGCTGTCGTTCACGGTTATTGTAGCGAGCGCTTTAATTGCTGTTCCATCTTTTTCAAACGGCGTCACATTTGCTTTGTAGGTGTTTTTCATAATTGACCATTCCTTTCAATGTAAAAAATTAAATGATATAAAAAAACAGCCTTGATTTCTCAAGCCTGTATTTTATCTCTTTATCCCTCTATCCTGTTTTTTGACCGACGAGAGTATTTTTTCGACTTTTTCCTTATATTTTTCGGAGTAGCGTATCATACAGTTATCGGCGCTGCTTTTCATCTCAAAGGGTATCCCGCCGGAGGTTAGCTCCTTGAGCTGTTCCGAAGTGACATGGGAGTAAAATAATTTCGGTTCTTTATGGTACAGCTCATCGCTCTCTTTTTCAGATAAGCCTTCGCCCGTTTCATCCATGCCGTCCATTTCTTCATCAAGCTCGTTACTGTGTTCCTCCGTTTCCTGCCTCGCCGGTGCTTCGTCCATGTTGAGCTGCGCGTCAAGTTCAGAGAGCCTCGCCGACTTTTCTGCAAGTTCCGCTTCCTGCGGGAAGGGTTTTTCCAGTTCCTGTTTAGCAGCTTCACGCTGTGAATACAGGTTGTTCAGCTTCTCTTTCGCGCTATCCAGTCTTTGAGGGATATTCGCCAGCGCGTTGTCGATACGGGTGATGTTGCCCTTCGCGTCCGTGCCGAGCGTGACCCGGTGGCTGACCGCGCCTTTTAAGTTAAGCCGGAACTCCCTTATGAAGCTGTCAAAGGAAAGCTCCATCTGGAACCCTCGATAGTTCCCCAACTGTTGTGGCACTTCGCCTTTGTACTGCTTACAGGCGGCGAGGATCGCCTCGCCGGCATCCTGTTTTTCCGTCAGCTTCATGCCGCCCACTTCCATGCCGACAAAGCCGTCCTTCACCGTGGGATGTGTCTCCACCGTCTGAATGTCCTTTTCAAAGCCCTTGATGATTCCGTGTTGTTTCTCGATCTCCGCAGGGAAATATTTCAGCAGTTGGTCTTCCAGACGAAAGTGCTGGCTCTGGTAGTCGGCGCGTAAGACTTTCAGTTTCGCCACGTCAACGTCAAGATCCATCTTCTCCTTGATGAGCGGGTTCCCGGCGCACAGCGCCTTGATTTCTGCATAGGAGAGCGCCTGCTCATCCACGTCGTCACAGGAGCGAACCGGCGACTTTGATGTCATGATCTGCGAGATGAAGCGCTGCTTGTTCTCCAATGTCTGATAGAGGTAAGCGTCAAATGTCCCTTCCGTCACATACTGGTAAACCTGCACCTCCTTGTTCTTGTTTCCCT
>CAYLOD010000040.1:0-15678 GCA_964385235.1 uncultured Clostridium sp. | reverse complement strand
ACCTACGACACTTCGGGTATGAACCGAATGCTCTAGCCAACTGAGCTATACCGCCATATCTGCATGATAACCGACTTATTCATTATATTACCCGACCTTGAATTTGTCAATAGTTTTTCAGATTTAATTTAATATTCTGAGGTGCATTCAATTAGGGGTTCCGCAATTATTACTTGACTCTTTGTCAGCATTATTGTTAAATAATATATACACGGGCAGTCGCGGAAATGCGGCTGTCCGCTTTTCGGGTTGTGCGGATTTCAAAACGCCGGAGTTTTCCCCCGTCCCGCCGCAATCATGTTTCGCTTTCTGCTTCAATGATTTTCTCAAAATATATGTCCTTATCCAAAACGCCCGAGTTCGTGCCACAGGCGAGGAGGAGCTTACAGTAAGCGCTTTCCGGCGAGATGGCGTAAAGGGGGATACATCCGAGATCAAGAAGCTCAAGACTTGTTTTGTAGTATTTGCAGCGGGTTTTAAACGGAGCGCAGTAAACCCGTAGCCCCCGCTCGCGGCAGCGCTTTATGAGGGAGGACACACTGCCCCTGCCCTGTGTGCGGACGGTCTGCGAATGGTAAGGCACAATAAGGACTGCGCCGGCAGTATCGTTTATGATAATATCGTCATAATTAAATCCCGGATACGAACGTATCATAAGTACATTTTTGCTGAGCGACAGTCTGCCCGGAAACGTTTTTTCGCGCCCGCGCTCAATTTGCGTCTTGCCCGGATTTATGCTGAGCGGTGTCGGCTCGAACCTCTCTTTGTCGACAAAACCGAGTTCACCTCCGCCGAAGCTTTGGAACGTATCGGTCATAGCGTCCGCCTCAAGAAGTCTTGTCGGCAAAAATACACGGCTTTTGCCGGTTTTTTCGCCGAAAACAGTGAATACGCCCCTTGAAAAAAACTTAATGAGTGAAACGGAGGAGCGCAGATTGTTAAGCGCGTTGCTGCGTTCATCGGTGACAATATAGTTGGCGGCGGTTATGACAATGGGCAGCGGAATATGGCATAGACACATAGAGAGCATGGCGGAGGAATAGGAGAGAGTGTCGCTCCCGTGTGTGATTATAATTCCGTCAAGGTCTGTGAGGTCGTACTCAAGGATAAAGTTTACGAGCGTTTCCCAGTGCCTTGTTTCGAGATTTTCGCTGAGAATATTAAGCGGCTGAACCGTCACAAACTCATCGTCGTGCCCGTACCGCCTGAAATATTCCTCAAGCAGAATGACCGGCGCACGTCTGTCCGTGTCAATAGCCACGCCGCCGCTCAGGCTGCCGATAGTCCCGCCTGTCAAAATCATTAAAATCTTAGCCATATTTTACCTCCCGAGCGTTGGACCGGCAGTGAACCGGCAGTGAACCGCCCAATAAACACATTGTAATTTAAGTATCACATTTTATCATTGTTTCCTTAACTGTTTGTTAAAATTCATGTGGTACAATATATTTATTATATCACTGAAAAGTAAAGACATCAAATTAAATAAGAGATGGTTGATATATATGGAAAGCAATATTGTTACGCACACATTAGAGCCGATTTTCGACGAAAATTCATCTGTTCTTATCCTCGGAACGATGCCTTCGCCCAAGTCCAGAGAAAACAATTTCTATTACGGACACCCGCAAAACAGATTTTGGAGAGTGCTGTCTGCTGTTCTCGGTGAGGGACTGCCGAAAACAAACGGGGAACGCGCCGAACTGCTCCTTTCACATGGTATAGCGCTGTGGGACGTCCTCGCGTCATGTGAGATAAAGGGTGCTGATGACAGCTCGATTAAAAACCCCGTCCCGAACGACCTGTCAATAGTTCTCGGCAAATGCCGTATTCGCGCGATTTTCACAACAGGCTCAAAGGCGTCTGCCCTGTACAGGAGATTCTGCGAGCCGGAAACAGGCATTCCCGCCGCCGCGCTGCCGTCCACAAGCCCCGCGAACTGCCGAATGACGCTTGAACAGCTTATACAGAGCTATTCGGTGATAGCAAATGTATTAAACATAGTATAGCGATATTTTTTAAAGAGCCTCGAACAGCCCGCACAAATGTCGTATTATAAAATATTGTGGTTGATTATTTTACTTTATTCGGTTATAATTAAAACGTTAGCAAGATTTTTTGAAATGAGGTTTAAATTTTATGTATAAGGACTTATGTGATGTTATCGGACTTGTCGGGAAATACGACAGCGACGTTGCCGAGGCAATGAACGATGAGCTTAAAAGACAGCGCAGAAATCTTGAGCTTATCGCTTCCGAAAATATCGTTTCCCCCGCAGTAATGGCGGCTATGGGTTCGCCTCTCACCAATAAATACGCCGAGGGCTACCCGGGCAGGAGATACTACGGAGGCTGTCAGTATGTCGATGTAGTGGAGAATATCGCCATCAAGAGAGCCTGCGAGCTTTTCGGGGCGGAATTTGCCAATGTTCAGCCGCATTCGGGCGCTCAGGCAAATACGGCGGTTTACTTCGCCATGCTTCAGCCGGGAGATACCGTTATGGGTATGTCTCTCAGCGAGGGCGGACACCTTACTCACGGCTCGCCGGTAAATATTTCGGGCAAATACTTTAACTTCGTTCCGTACGGTGTTGACCCCGAAACGCACAGGATAGACTACGACAATGTACTTGAGATCGCCAAGGAAGTCAGACCGAAAATGATAGTCTGCGGAGCGAGCGCGTATCCGAGAATAATCGACTTCAAGCGTTTCCGCGAGATCGCCGACGAGGTCGGCGCGTATCTCATGGTTGATATGGCTCATATTGCGGGACTTGTCGCGGCGGGCGTTCACCCGAACCCCGTCCCGTACGCGCACTTCACTACGACAACGACACATAAGACGCTCAGAGGTCCGAGAGGCGGTCTGATCCTGTGCGAGGAGAAGTACGCCAAGGAGATAAATAAGGCTGTATTCCCCGGAACACAGGGCGGTCCGCTCATGCACACTATCGCCGCTAAGGCCGTCTGCTTTGGCGAGGCTCTGAAGCCCGAGTTTAAGACTTACGGCGAGAATATAGTCAGGAACGCTCAGGCTCTCGCTCAGGGTCTTACGGGGAGAGGACTCAAGCTCGTTTCGGGCGGTACGGATAACCACGTTATGCTGCTTGACCTGCGCGATATGGACATTACGGGCAAGGAGCTTGAGCAAAGGCTCGACGAGGTATATATCACCGTCAACAAGAACACGGTTCCGAACGAACCCCGCAGCCCGTTTGTCACGAGCGGTATCAGGATAGGCACGCCCGCCGTTACAACGAGAGGTCTCGGCGTTGACGAGATGGACAGGATCGCAGAGTTTATCTCGCTGTGCATCAATGACTTTGAGGGCAGCGCCGGCATGATCCGCGAGGGAGTAAACGAAATCTGCGCACGCTTCCCGCTGTATGAGTAATAATCAGGTACAAATATGCTTTTGTGATACATATTTGCTATTCCGACAGGAAAGGAAAAATTGAAATGAAAAATATTGTAAAGAAAATTATCGCCGCCTCCTTTTGCGGGGCACTGCTGATGAGTACGACAGCTTGCGCGGACACCTCGTGGAGCGTCAAAAACGACGATGAAACTCTCTCTGTGGGCACATATATATACTATATGACGCAAGCCTACAGCGAGGCTAAGGAAAAGTCCGGAAAGTCCGGGGACGCCGTGCTATCGGAAACTATTGAGAAAAAGACAGGCGATCAGTGGATACGCGACAGGGCAAAGGAACTTTGCGTCGAGCAGCTTACCATAAACAAGCTGTGCAGGGATAACAAGGTCAATGTAACTGATGATGAAATCGAAGCGTCGTATAATGACTCAAGCGCGTTCTACGGAATATATTCCTATGCTCAGATGTGGATATATTCAAAGCAGGCGTATGAGGATATGGGTATCTCGGAGGAATCCTTTAAAAACGCCGTAGTGGCTACGGGGATCGCCCATGACAAGCTCTTTGATAATATTTACGGCGAGGGCGGAAGTCAGGAGGTCAAGGAGAGCGAGCTTGAAAAATATTTTACTGATAATTATGTATACTACAAGTATTTTTCCACTCCGCTGACTAAAACCGATGATGAGGGAAACTCAACTGATCTCACAGACGCCGAAAAGGAAGCATTGAAGGTCAAATATGAGAACTATGCCAAGATTATAAATGACGAGAAAAAGACAATGGACGATGTTATCGCAAAGTACAAGGAGTACGAGGACACGGAGGAGGATCCGTCCATGTCGTCATGCGACAACATTAACGAAAGCTTTATTCTCGGAGATAAAGTCAAGGATAAGCTTAAGGAGATGAAGGACGGAGAGGCCGCGTATGTCGCGACTGATACCGAGTATTATTTCGTGTACAAGATGCCTATTAAGGACAACATTGACTCGCTGACCGATAAAAACGACACAAGCCTGCATTCACAGGTATTGCACCAATATAAGGGCGACGACTACACTAAATATATCGAGGATCAGGCAAAAAAGCTGAAGTACGAGCAGAACGACGCGGCGTTTGCCAAATACACTCCCGACAGAGTGATCCCCGATGAGGATAATTCGGCCGCGGAGGAATCGTCCGCCGCCTCAAGCGGGGAAACGACCGAGGAAAGCGGCGGGAGCGGTACGGAAACCGCGTCCTCGGAGCAGACAGGTTCCGCGTCCCCAAGCGGTACGGAAAGCTCAGACAGCGGCTCGTCAAGCAAAGATTCTGAGTCCTCGGCTGCGGCGACGTCTGAAACGGAGGAATTGTCAAATTCTGAAACTTCGGTAGAGTCGGCGGTTGAAAACAATCCCGAAAGTTCTGCGCCGGCAGCTTCCGGCACGTCTTCATCGGCTGCTTCCGATAATTCCGTATCATAATTTGTCGGAAAGGTTTACAATTTTTCAAAAGACGGTGTATATTTCTTAGTTGAAAATTGACATTGAAAATATTTCCGTGTAATGCTATAATCTAAAACAGAACAAGGGCGTTTGGATCGTTATCGATCTGAACGCCTTTGCATTTTACCGGAGTTTTTTCGTTAAGATGCAGAGGCGTTTGGAGTTATAACGGTTCTGACGCCCTTAAATTTATTTTAGGGGATGGTTTTATAATGGGAAATGCGATCAACGCGGGTGATACAGCGTTTATTATCATCTGCTCGGCGCTTGTATTCTTCATGACGCTTGGACTTTCGTTCTTCTATGGCGGTCTTGTCAGGAGAAAGAATGTCCTCAACACGATGATGACGTCGCTGTTTATCATGGGACTTTCATCGGCAATGTGGGTGCTTATCGGCTATACTCTCTCGTTCTGCGGAAACACAGGCGGAGTAATCGGCACGCTTGACTGGTTTGCGCTCAATAATGTAGGCTGGGAACCGGGACCGTATGCCGACAGCATACCGCACCTTACATTCGCGGCGTTTCAGATGATGTTTGCTATCATAACACCGGCGCTTATCACGGGCGCGGTCGTTGGCAGAATGAAATTCGGCGCGCTTTTCTTCTTCATTCTGCTTTGGAATTTAATTGTTTACTATCCTATGGCCCACATGGTATGGGGCACGGGAGGATTCCTTGCCGAAATCGGTTCCGTTGACTTCGCGGGCGGTAATGTCGTTCATATCAGCTCGGGTGTTTCGGCGCTTGTACTCTGCCTCATACTCGGCAAGAGGAAAAATATCGACAAGTCGCCGTACAGACCGCATAACATTCCGTTCATTCTTCTCGGAGCGGGTCTGCTCTGGTTCGGCTGGTTCGGCTTTAACGCGGGCAGCGCGCTTAAGGCTGACGGGCTTGCGGCTCACGCGTTTATGACGACTAACACATCAGCCGCCTTCGCTATGCTCACATGGATGCTTATCGACGTGTTCAAGGACGGCAAGCCCACCGTCGTAGGCGCTATGACAGGCGCGGTCGTCGGACTTGTCGCGATCACACCCGGAGCGGGATTTGTTCCGATTTGGGCGTCAATAATCATAGGCACGCTTGTAAGCCCGATATGCTACTTCACTGTTTCGGTCATCAAGAAAAAGTTCGGTTACGACGACGCCCTCGACGCGTTCGGCTGTCACGGTATCGGAGGTATCTGGGGCGGTATTGCGACGGGTCTGTTCACTCAGAAGTCGATAAATCCCGACGTCGCGAGGTGGAACGGTTTGTTCTTCGGACAGTGGGAGCTTTTCGGCGCGCAGTTATTGAGCATAGTCGTAACGATCGCCGTCGCTGTCGTCGGTACACTTATATGCGTGGGTATAGTGAGGATCTTCACAAAGCTCAGAGTTTCACCGCGTGAGGAAGCAATAGGTCTTGATTTAACTCAGCACGGCGAGTCGGCATATCCGTCATTCAACGGTCTTGACTGATTGCGTCACGGAGTACATTCAGGTTTGACTTGTCGTATTCATTACGGGAAAGGGTTTATTATATGATAAAGATAGAAGCGATTATCAGAGAGGAGAAGCTCCTCGATGTTCAGGAGGCTCTCAAAAAGGTCGATGTTTACGGCATCACGGCATATCAGGTTATGGGCTGCGGTCAGCAGAAAGGCTGGAAGAGCCATATAAGAGGCTCGGAGGTAGACATAAATATGCTGCCGAAAATCAAAGTGGAAATAGTTGTTTCAACCGAGGAATGGGCTGAAAAGACAATTAAGGCCATAAGGGAGGCAGCCTATACGGGAAACATAGGCGACGGGAAGATATTCGTCTGCAACCTCGACAATGTAATACGCATACGCACAGGCGATATGGGCGTCGCTGCCGTCGATCCCTCGGAGGGTGAGGAAAACCCGGAGGGCAACAGCAGCAATTCCCCCGAAAAAATCGCCAGAGAGAAAAGAAAGAACAAGAAAAAATAACTTTGTTCAGATGTTCCGCGCCATTTAAAGCGGCTTAACGGCGCGCCAAGCGTTCCTGCTTAGTTTATATATAAGCCGCGCTTGAAAATCCCCGGACCGGCGGATTACCTCCTTCGTCGGCGCGGGGATTTCTGTTTTTAACAGAACCTTGCCCTGTCGCCATATCGGGCAGTTTTAATATGCTTGATTCCTAAAAGTCTTTGAAAGTTCTCTGAACGGGGTGCGGGGCGGAGCTATAACAAAATCGGTTGACAAAGGAATATAAATAGGGTATATTTTTAGTAGCAATTTGTAAAGAGGGCGACGTGTTGCAGCTTGTACTTGATAATATCACAAAGTCATTTGCCGATAAGGAGGTTCTCCGTGGGGTAAACATTACGGCTGACAGCGGCAAGGCCCTCGGTCTGCTAGGCAGAAACGGAGCGGGCAAAACCACAGCGATAAGGATTATTATGGGAGTTTTCCTCCCCGACGGAGGACAAGTACTTTGCGACGGGAAGCCTGTTGACCATGACAAGATAAATATCGGCTATCTTCCCGAGGAGAGAGGTATGTACCCGAAAAAGAAGATAATCGACCAGCTTGTGTACTTCGGCAGACTGCGCGGGCTGTCAAAGAGCGACGCCGCCTCCTCCGCAAAAAAATGGCTTGAACGGCTTGGTATGGAGGAATATATCAACGCTAAGCTCGAAACACTCTCAAAGGGCAATCAGCAGAAGATACAGCTTGCGGCAACGGTCATGTGCGAACCCCGGGCGGTTATACTGGACGAGCCTTTTTCGGGGCTTGACCCCGTAAACGCCATGCTCCTCAAGAATGTTATAAAGGAGCTTATCGGGAACGGCACGACAGTGCTGTTTTCAAGCCATCAGATGAACTATGTCGAGGAATTTTGCGAGAATATCGCGATACTTAACGGCGGCAAAATCGTACTGAACGGTTCAATCGACGAAATAAAACGCGGCTACAGATGCGATACGTTAGCTGTAGATTCGCTTGACTGCGCAAAGGTCATGAAGCTTATATTTGATAAATTCGCTGACGGGATAGTTTCCGCGGAACTTGACAAGGAAACGGATAACCGCGTCAGGGTAAAGTTAAAAAACCCCGAAAGCAAGCTCACCCTCTATAATCTCATCTCATCAAGCGGCATAGATATTGACGGTATGAGTGTAGTCCGGCCGACGCTGAATGACATATTTGTTCAATATACGGAGGGAACAGTATGAGAAATAAATCTTCGGGCAGAAAAGGCGGATTCAGAGCCGTCCTCAGCTTTGAATATATGTCATGTCTGAAAAATAAGGCGTTTATTATAAGCACGATAGTCATTCTCCTGCTTATAATCGCCGGTTCGTTTATACCTGTTATCGTAATGGGCTTCTCGAGCGGCGGCGGAGAACAGAATACAGATGAAAAGCCGAAAATAGCGGTAGTCAACAATGCCTATGAAAGCGACGACGATATTATATATGCTTTTCAGAAGGATTTTGACGGAAACGAGGTAGTTGCAGTCAAGGATAATATTGATAAAATAAAATCCGGCGTTGAGAGCGGAATATATGAATTTGCGGTCATTCTCGACGAGCCGCTGTCCTACAAATATATTACGAATACAAACACTGTTTTCGACAGCACGGATATTATTGATTCAGCGGTCGCGTTCGCGTATAAAACAACCGAGCTTGAAAAGAGCGGCATCTCCCCGGAACAGTCGCAAAAGCTCCTGAACGCCGCTCCAAAGAGCGAAATAATAACCCTCGGCAAGGATCAGACGTCGGCATATTTTTCGACATATGCTCTGATAATGCTTTTGTACATAGCGATAATTTCCTACGGGCAGATGGTCTGCAACAGTGTCGTAACCGAAAAGAGCAGCCGCGCTATGGAGATGCTGATAACGTGTGTCAAGCCGTCCGACCTGATGTTCGGCAAGGTAATCGGAACAGGGCTTGCGGGCTTTACGCAGATAACTGTGATCGCCGCTGCGGGTGTTCTTATGTTTTCTGTGTCCTCGATGATGGTTCCCATGAATATCTCGTCGATTTTCTCGTTCCCTTTCGAGTCCGTCGCTTACGCGGTGCTGTTCTTTGTCCTCGCGTTTTTCATATACGCGTTTGTAATGGCGGCTCTCGCGTCGCTTGTGTCGAGAGCGGAGGATCTGAATAATATTATCATGCCGGTAATGATTGTTTTCATTTTCGCGCTTATTGTGGTTGTGGCCGGGATTAACACAGGCAAACTTGACGCACCGCTTATGATAGTAACGTCGTATATTCCGTTCACCGCGCCCATGTCTATGTTCGCGAGAGTGACAATGAGCGACGTCGCCGCGTGGGAGATAGTCGTTTCCGTCGCCGTACAGCTTGTGTCAATATATATCCTCGGCAGACTTGCCGCCTCGGTTTACAGGGTCGGCGTACTTCTCTACGGCAAGCCGCCGAGATTGAGAGAGGTTTTCAAGATGATGAAAGCTGAGAAAGCCTCGGACAAATCATAATCCGCGAGCGTTCATTGACGCTTGCGGTTTCAGTGATAATCGGGTACAATATATCATGAAATTCATGTGGCGTTTTGCATATTTCTGTGAAAGGCGGATTTAATATATGAACAGGAAAATCCGGGCATTCTGCGCTGTAATGCTTTCCGCGCTGACACTGTGCGGACCGGCTGTGCTTTCGGGCTGTAATGACTTCAGGTTCAATCCCGTCGGCGAGTGGAAAAACACCAAAACACTTGTAAACGGCAAGGAGGTTGAAACTTTTTATGGCGATAATTCAAAGAATTTTGAAACCTGTTTTGTTTTCCGTCATAACGGCACGGCTTATATGACACTTAACGGAAAAGCTGTCGATAAGGTACAGTTCACCTACACCTATGACGATGAAACGGTCGTACTTGACGGCGGGTATGAGGGCATGGAAAGCCATATGGAGTATAAGGTAAAGGATAACGGCAATACTCTCGAATACAACCCCTACGAGGGAACTGTGTATGAATACAAAAGGAAATAACTTTTTCTGATATATTTTCTTACAGCGGCAAAAAGGACTTTCGGGCGTCAGCCTGAAAGTCCTTTTAAATGTAAATGTGCTTTAAGCGATATAAATGTTTATTTGATGATCCTGAACTTGCCGATAACGGGCATTTCTTTAGCGCGTCCGTTAATGGAATTGATAAGTCCCAAAATAAACAATCCGAGAGACGGCAGACCCAGAATGAATCCGAACAATCCGCTGAGGAACCAGCCGATGCCGTTTGTAGCGTATTCGCCTGTTCCATAGCCGAAGATCCTGATTTCACTTACAAAAATAATCCGGCACAGGTATTGAAGCAAGGAGCTTACCAAACCCAGAGCGACTGACGCGATCAGGTTTAAAAGGGCCTGATTTGCATGAAAGCGGCCGTATCTTGAGTTGCTGTTTATGGCAAGCGGAATCCAGAAAAGAATACCGAAATAAGCGGCGATCGTTCCGCCCTTGTTCTGCTGAATATCCTGCGGGTCAAACTGAGATGTATAGTCGGGGGTATTCAAAAGGTCCTTAAAGAAATTCCCTGTCTTGGGCTTCTGCCGGGCGTTGGGGTTGTATCCGTAGCCCTGTTGCTGAGCGCCGGGATTGAAGCCCGGAGCGTTAAAGCTCTGTCCTGCGCCCGGCTGAGTATATTGCGGAGCCTGTGTATACTGAGAATCCTGATTAGCTTGTGTATCCTGAGTGTAAGTAGCGCCGCACTTGGGGCAGAACTTAGCACCGTCGTTCATCTGAGCGCCGCATTTACCGCAAACCTGCATAATTATTTCCTCCTAAAATATCAAAAATATGGAATCGTACTTGATAGTTTGATTATACTATTTTTGCTCTTTTATGTCAATCTTACCACAAGAATACTTTTTTATTGTATTTAAAATCTGTATCTTAAGCGGCGTCACGAATAAAGAGAGCCTCCCTGAGCTTTATGCTCCGGGAGGCTCTCGGATTGTAATTAAATTATATAATATGAATATAATATGACGGTATGGCTTATCACTTGGAGGAGCGGTTGGAAAGATCCTTGTATTCTATACGCTCGTGAACGGCGTTGTACGCGGGGCGGATAATCTTGCCCTGATTGACGATCTCCTCTATGCGGTGCGCGCTCCAGCCCGAGATTCTCGCGATAGCGAATATCGGCGTAAAGAGCTGCGGCGGCAGATCAAGCATACTGTATACAAATCCGCTGTAAAAGTCTACATTAGCGGAAACGCCCTTGTAAATTCTCCTCTCCTCGGATATGATGAGCGGGGCGAGGCGCTCGACGTTTGAATACAGTTTAAATTCCTCAAGCCTGCCCTTTTCCTCGGACAGCTTCCTGACAAATTGCTTCAGCACGCGCGCGCGGGGGTCTGACAGCGAATATACAGCATGACCCATGCCGTATATAAGCCCCGCTCTGTCAAACGCCTCCCCGTGAAGGAGCGCTCTCAGGTAAGCGGTAATGGCTTTCTCGTCGTCATAATCCTTTATGTTGCGCTTCATATCCTCGAACATACGCACGACCTTGATATTTGCGCCGCCGTGTTTGGGGCCCTTGAGTGAGCCGAGAGCCGCCGCGATAACGGAGTATGTATCCGTTCCCGAGGAGGTTACAACGTGCGTGGTGAAAGACGAGTTGTTGCCGCCGCCGTGTTCGGCGTGAAGAACAAGGCACATATCGAGCAGCTTTGCCTCGAGGTGTGTGTACTTTGAGTCGGGGCGCAGCATATGGAGGATATTTTCGGCCGTCGAAAGCTCAGGGTCGGGAGCATGGATAATAAGGCTTTTGCCATTGTGATAATAGCTTGACGCCTGATATCCGTAAACCGAAAGCTGCGGAAAGAGCGCGATAAGCTGTAAGCACTGGCGGAGAACATTCGGGATTGAAGTATTGTCGGCATTCTCGTCGTATGAATACAGCGTGAGTACGCTTCTCGCGAGCGCGTTCATCATATCGGGGCTTGGCGCCTTGAGGATAACGTCGCGGACAAATGATGTCGGCAGACTTCTGTATGAGCCGAGGAGTTTATTGAAGTTCTTAAGTTCCGCCTCGTCAGGCAGTTCACCGAACAGCAACAGATACGTTACTTCCTCAAAACCGAAACGATCGTCATTTATAAAGCCGCGAACAATGTCCTCGACATCTATACCGCGGTAGTAAAGCTTTCCGTCACACGGAACGGTCTGGCCGTCTACAACGCACGATGAACAAACCTCAGAAATTTCCGTAAGACCCGCGACAACGCCCTTGCCGTTAATGTCGCGCAGTCCGCGCTTGACCTCATGCTTTGTGTACAAAGCCGGATCGATTCTGTCACATTGTACGCACTTTTGACTTAAAGCCAGAACCTCCGGAGTAATCTTGCTGAAATCTTCTGTTTTCATTGATCGCGCCCCTTTCTGTACATTTTATTCATGTTTGATTAGCGCATAATTCGTAAAATACATGAATAATATTTATTTGTTTATTATAGCATAATGAAATATAAATTTCAAGTACGCGCGTCAAATGTTTGCTTTAATCGGGTAAACCGTCAGACGCCGCCGGGCTGCCGCGAACATGAATCTTTTAAAAAAGAAACCCGATAGGCCAATATCCTATCGAGCTTCTGACAATAAAGTTATGAGGGGTACATTGAGGAGGGTAGAACAATATACTCTTGATGGTTGCGGCTCCATCGTTCGAGTACGTCACTAAGTATAACTATAATATTTTAACGTTTCATGAACAGTTCCTTAATAATTCTGAGTAATTTTATGTACAATATATTTAACGAGTTAAATATTATTGCTTGTATTTGGCTTCGCAAAATGATAATATAATTAAATAACAGTAAAAATTGTATTGAATTTTTGAGGTGATCAAATGAAAAAAGCAGTATCACTTGTCATGTGTATTGCGCTCGCTGCGACAGCGGTCATCTGCTCCGTTTTACCTTATGAGAGGAAAAAACCCGAAAGCACGCCGCAATTTTCAAATACCGAGTCAAATGAAAAATCCTCAAGGGACAAGGAATCTTCAGATAAAGAGGAATCTTCAAAGGAGGAGTCCTCAAAGGAGGAGTCCTCAAAGGAGGAACCCGATCAAAAGGACTATACACGGGAAAAGGCGGAGGGCGGATTCACGGATAACGGTCTGCTCGTGGTCAGTCAGGACGGTCACTGGAGGGCTATGGAACTGTTTGGCGGCGGTTCCGGCGATTCCTACGTCAGCAGCCTTAATGAATTGCGCGGTATGCTTGATGACAGCGTAAGTATATATTCCATGCCCGCTCCGCTCGCCTGCGAGTTTTACACCCCGTCTAATTTCTCCGGCGTATATGTCAGTCAGGCCGAATGCTTTTCCGATATGGCCGAACGTCTTGATAAAGGGATCATATCCGTGGATATATGCTCCGTTCTTAAAAAGCACACGGAGGAGCATATTTACAGCAGAACGGATCACCACTGGCAGCCGCTGGGCGCGTATTACGCGGCTGGGACGCTTGCCGAGGCGGCGGGAGTACCGTTTGACGATATAAGCAAATATAAAAAGGTAACTGATGAGGGCTATCTCGGAACGCTCAGCGCTTTGTCGGGGGACGAAAGGCTTAAAGGCGACCCGGAGGAATTTACCTACTATGAGCCGCGTGGGAAAATCTCAACATATTATTACGACCACCGTTTTGAATATCAATATGAAGGCAGTCTGCTTGTGCCTGTAGATATTAATAACTCGTACATACGCTTTATAAGCGGAGACAGCAACGCGGTCAAGGTCAGGACAGGCGTCAGAAACGGCAGAAAGCTGCTCGTTGTCAAGGACAGCTTCGGAAACGCCGAGATACCTTTCTATACAAGCTCCTTTGAAGAGATTTACGTGGTTGATATGAGGTACTTTGAGCGAAACCTTGTAAATTTCATAAACGACATGGGCATAACCGATGTCCTCTTTACTATGGCGGCTTACTCGGCAGTCGGCGTCAACGCGGACAATATCGAAACATTGATCACACAGGACAGTGACAGCCATATAACAGACGGTCAGCTTCAGGAAAACAGCGGAGAATTAACAAATACTTTTTAATAAAAATGGCAAGTGCGTTTTTAGCACTTGCCTTTTTGAGCTTCAGCCTTTAACCGTCAGTTATGGCAATAATTATAACTGTCATTATGATAATGATGATGATAGCTGTTATTCACAGGCAGACTCTCAAGATCGTAGGAATACTCATATAGATGATCATCTGTATGATGGTCTGTATAATCGTCTGTATGATCATCTGTATGATGGTCTGTATAATCGTCTGTATAATCGTCTAAATAAGGGTCGTCATAATTTGAATAATCGTTTTCGCTGTCGGTCATAAAGTTTTTAATCTCGTCTATTTCGGAACTGCTGATGTTTACCTTTGTGTTGTTTATATTTGTGAGTTTGACGTCGGCTTTTATGCCGAAGCTGTTAATGTCTAACCCGCTGAAGTTGCCCTCTTTGTCAAGAGAAATATCAAACCTGATGTTTAAGCTGTTGAGCGTGCTTTCCGCGTCGGAAAGACCCGATTTCATCTCGTTGTACTCCGTTTTGTCCTTGAAGAGCGGTTCAATCGCATCGACGGCGATTTTTGCCGCCGCATAAGGCTGTAAGTTGAAGCTGTATTTTGTGCCGCCGTCTGCGGAACTTTCCTCAAGACCGAGAGCCTCCTTGCCTTCGTTACTTTCCAGCGCTTCTATAAGAGCGTTGGAAACCTCCTCTATCTTATCTGTGTAAATATGATCCTCGATTTCGTTGTTGATGTCAAGATTGTTCCAGTCAGGCTCGTCTTTATTTTCAAGCGCATCAAAGAACTTGTCGAGATTTTCCTGACTTATTTCAACATATCCCGTACCCCAGCCGTCGTAGTTTGAGTGTAAAATTCCTCTGATGCCGCCCTTACAGTAGATAACAATTTTCATATCTTGATCCTGAGTACTTAACGAATCGACGTCCATTTTTCCGTTGAATACGGCGACTACCTCCCTTTTTTCGCGGTCTATTTCATAGCTTCCGTCGAATTCAATAGACTGATCATCATATGACATATCTGCGGTTATTGTCATGCTGTCAGCCTTCGCGAGGTTTTTCACGCCTTCCGCTATACGGGTGATAGGTCCTGCAGAGGACCTGAGCGCGTTAAAAATAAGTACGCCTGCCACAGCAACCGCGACGACACCCAGAACTGCCGAGCACGCAATTATAAACGGCTTTTTGGAGCGCTTTTTCGGCTCCGCAAAACTCGACTGTGATATAGTCGTTCCGTTATTTAAGCCGTATTCGGGTTGAGCCGACGAATAGGGGTCAATGCTCTGCTGACCGAATGTATTAGCGTTTTGATTTAAAGTTTGCTGATTCGCATATGGGTTAAATATCTGTTCCGGCTGCTGATCGGCATAGGTGTTGACGTTCTGCTGTTGATCGGAATAGGGGTTAACGTTCTGCTGCTGATCGGCATAGGGGTTGACGTTCTGCTGCTGATCGGCATAGGGGTTAACGTTCTGCTGAGGCTGTGCTTCAAAGGGCTGCTGAGTAATTGCCACGGATTTTCCGCAATAGGGGCAAAAGATTTGCCCCGGTTCTATTTGTGAACCGCAGTTCGGGCAAAATTTGTTTTGACCTAAGTTATCCATATAATTTCCTCCCGATGAAATCTTATGTTTTAAGTATTTGCGTATTAAAAATAATATACAATATTATTTGATTTAATAATAGCACAGCAGACATGAATTTTCAATACAATAAAGTTAAAAAGCCTCAACACTTACAGGAAGTCAGTGCTTGATTAGCGCACGGCAGTTCATTGGTAACTTCGTCCCCACGCGGCGGGGTGCC
>CAYLOD010000039.1:362-15857 GCA_964385235.1 uncultured Clostridium sp. | reverse complement strand
CTATGGGAACATTTGACGGCACGCCGCTTTTTGAATACCCGCCCTCAGATGTCAACGAGAGCGAATGGGGCTCGTATAACTTTAATCTTTCAAAGGGAGAAGTCCAAAGCTTTCTTATGAGCTCGGCGGCATTTTGGATAGATATTTATCACTTTGACGGCATACGAATGGACGCTATAAGCAACGCGATATATTGGATGGGAAATAAAAAACGCGGCGTAAACGACCGCGCCCTCACATTTGTCAGAAAGATGAACTACTATCTCAACGATACATTTCCGAATATTATACTCATAGCGGAGGACTCGTCAGACTTTCCTAATGTTACGCGTCCTGTCGAAAAGGGCGGTCTTGGCTTCGACTACAAGTGGGATCTGGGCTGGATGAACGACACGCTCGAATACTTCAAGCTCGACCCGTATCTGCGCCAATACCACCATAACAAAATCAACTGGTCTATGGCATATTTCTATAACGAGCGTTACATTCTTCCGCTCTCACATGACGAAGTCGTTCACGGCAAGGCGACTATCGTAAACAAAATGTGGGGATTGTACGGCGAGAAGTTCTCACAGGCGCGTTCCCTGTACACATATATGTTTACCCACCCCGGAAAAAAGCTTAACTTTATGGGAAACGAAATCGCTCAGTTCCGTGAATGGGACGAGTCGAAAGAACCCGACTGGTTTCTTCTGCAATACCCCTCTCACGATTCATTTACGCGCTTTTTCAGAGATATTTCGGCAATACTTGAGAGCCATCCGGCGCTGTACGAACGCGACTATTGCGACGATGGCTTCATGTGGATAGACGCAAACGACAATTATAATAACATTTATTCTTTTATAAGAAAATCGGACAAAGAGGACCTCATTATTATAATGAACTGCGCGCCGGTGACTCACGAGAATTTCAGAATCGGCGTTGAATATCCATGTGAGCTTACAGAACTTATCAACACCGAGTGGAGCATCTACGGAGGATGCGACATTAAAAATATCGGCAAGATAAAGTCAGAAACGGTTCCATGCGGTAATTTCCCTTATTCCGCTCTTATCACCGTACCTCCGTTCGGAACAATAATCTTTAAGGTAAAGAAACGGACAATGACCGCGCCTATAACGCGAAGTCATAAATCAAAGCATGAGCAATAGCGCCTCGTGTCCCTCTTTGCACGAATATTAAAACACTGCCGACGTATGACAGAATCAGGAGGAAAATTTTATGAAAGTGAACGGAGAAAAAATTGAATTAAGCAACAGCAAAACGCTCAGTGATTTTTTAAAAGAGCAGGGCTACAATATAACCCGTATTGCCGTTGAGAGAAACGGTGAGATAGTTCCCCGCGAGGAGCTTAAAAATGTCACTCTTGATAATTCGGATATTATAGAGGTAGTGCAATTCATGGGCGGGGGCTGAGCCGTAATCCGAGGCCCGGTTTTATAACTTAATAAAGCGCCTGCCATATCATTTAACGAGTTAAAAATTGCTGATTAATTATCGGGCTATAAACGATAAGTGTTAAAATTTTATATTCACTGTAGTCTTTCGGTATGCGTTACAGTTTTTAAATAATATCGTCATTCTGTTCAAGGTTAAATCCATCAATGACCATTATTATACATAAATTTTTTCAATTCAACTCTATCTGCGGTTCTGACCAACATTTTATAAAAATCCGCATGACACTATATTGTGGCAAGCTCAGCGTAAGCCGCGTAAATAACCAATATGGGATTCAAACCCCCTACTGATTACGGTAATGACTTCCGCCGGGCTCCGTCCCGCCAGGCTCCGTCTTGCCGGGGTCCGTCTTGCCGGGGTCCGTCTTGCCTAAGTTATAAACAAACATCCAAACAGCCATAAGACAAATAATGATATAACCCGCAAAGGACCAAATGTCAGGCACCTGCCCGAATACAAAAAAACCGATAAGCGCGGAAAATATAATTTGCGAATAGTCGTATACAGATATTTCCTTAGCGGGGGCGTGATAATACGCGGCAGTTATCGCAAACTGTCCTCCCGCGGCTGATAATCCCGCGCAAAGCAGGTAAAACAACTGCAGCAGGCTCATTTCTTGGTACTGAAATATGAGAAACGGCAAAGTAACCAAGCATGAAAACGCCGAAAAGAAGAATACTACAAATTTTCCATTCTCTCCCCTGTTGCCAAGTTCGCGAACAGCCGTGTATGCCGCTCCCGCGCATATCCCGCCGCACAGTCCGATAATCGCGGGAAATGATTCGGTAAGGTCAAAGGTCGGCTTTATTATCAGCAGACTTCCGAGAAAGGCAATAATTACGGCAGCCGCCTGAACTTTATTTATCCGCTCATGCAGAAAAATATAAGAAAATATTATTACAAAGAAGGGTGACATCTTGTTAAGCATTGAAGCATCGGAAAGCACAAGATGATCCACCGCATAGAAGTTGCACAGTATGCCTGCCGTGCCTAAAAGCGATCTTGCTATCAGCAGCCGGAGGTTGCCCTTTTTGTAATGGAATCCGCTGCCGTTTTTAATTAAAAGCGCCGCCGCGAATATAAGCGCGACAAGATTTCTGAAAAAACTTTTCTGTACAGAGGGTATATCTCCCGACAGTCTTACAAAGGTGTTCATAAGCGCGAAGCAAAACGCGGAAAGCACTATATATATTACGCCTAAATACCTTTTTTTCACCTTCAAAGCTATCACCCGGAACAAGCAGTCGTTTCTGAAAAAGCGCTGACGAAATACGGCGCAAAGCGGCATTCATCAGCGCTTTATTAAATATATTATAGCAGAACAAACCGGTTTAGTCAAAAAAGTTATCTATCTTGCGGCGGTTCTTCTCGGGAAGATTACTTGTGTCGGCTTTCTCCAAAAGCTCTAACTCCTCTTTGGGAATTTCTGTTTTCTTAGGCGGCACGGTCTTTGCGCTTTTTTCCTGATTATCCTTGAATCTATTATTCGTCATCTCGTCGAGGAACGCTATTAACAAAGACTTTTGCTGTTTATTCAGCGAACGCACCCTGATCATGATCTCGGCCTCATATTCATCATCCGGCAATTTATCGCCGTTCTTCTGCTCTACAGAGCCTACAAGCTCCTTTAGCTGAGCGTCGTTTACATATTTTCCTGTTTCCTTATTGCATCCTGACAGCAAATCATAGAAATCAACCTTAAAAATCTTAGACAACCTGACTAATGTTTCTATATCGGGTGTTATTTTCCCTGTTTCATAATAGGAGTAGCTTGAACGTTCAAGTCCGAGCAAATCCGCGACATCCTGCTGTGTAAGACCGCTTTGCGTCCTGTAGTATTTAAGCCAATACGATATTACATTATACATACATTTTCATCCTTCTTTAAAAATACAAATTAAACAGTCTGTAATACTTATAACTTAGTAAATACGCTCCCAATATCTTAGGCATGAGCCATATTAAATGACGCTGCAAGCCCCTTATTGAAAAACTTGCGGAAACGTGTATCCCGCTGCCGTCTGACATAATGTAAAGACCGATAACGGGATAAGCGCGGCGCAGCCTATGGGATAAATTTATTATTTTCCTTATTTATCAATATAATTATACTATCTTTTCATTTGATTGTCCTTTAATGTGAAAAATTACCACAATATATTTTGACGTGGCACTAAAAGCCGGGCGTAAACACAAGGCTTTTTCAAGCGATTCAGCGGCGTCTGATACCGGCATTGTTATCTTTAGTCGGTTCAGCATGGCACATAACCCGCCGCGTTTTACTTTATGATTAATAAAAATCAATAAGGGTCTGCCCCGTCATTATGCAGACGCCCGCTTTCCGATACACATCATTGACACACATAGTAAAAGAAGCTATAATTATACTATCTTTTAAATCTTTTTTGTAAAGGCAGGTAAATAATTCAATGAACAGCGATAAGATTAAAAAAGGAGTCGAGGGCGCGACGAAACGTGCGCTTTATCATGCTCTCGGAATGACAAACGAGGAGATCGCACAGCCGATGGTCGGTATAGTCAGCTCATATAACGAGATCGTCCCCGGTCACATGAATATAGATAAGGTCGACGATGCCGTAAAGCAGGGTGTTGCAATGGCGGGCGGCACTCCTATAGTTTTCCCGGCTATAGCTGTGTGCGACGGTATCGCCATGGGACATCAGGGCATGAAATATTCGCTCGTCACACGTGACCTTATTGCCGACTCAACAGAAGCAATGGCGATAGCTCATGCTTTTGACGCGCTTGTCATGGTCCCCAACTGTGACAAAAATGTTCCGGGACTGCTGATGGCGGCTGCCCGTCTGAATATACCGACTATCTTCGTCAGCGGCGGTCCGATGCTCGCGGGTCATGTCGATGGCTGCAAAAAAAGCTTCTCCGGTATATCTGAGGCTGTCGGAGCTTATAACGCGGGCAAAATATCGGCCGAAAAGCTTGAGGAATTTGAAAATAAGGTATGCCCGACCTGCGGCTCATGCTCAGGTATGTACACAGCTAACTCTATGAACTGCCTTACAGAGGTTCTCGGCATGGGACTTCGCGGAAACGGCACTATTCCCGCAGTCTATTCCGACAGGATACAGCTTGCAAAGCACGCGGGTATGCAGGTAATGGAGCTGCTCCGCAGAGATATAAAGCCCCGTGATATTATGACGGAGGACGCATTCAGAAACGCCCTTACCATGGATATGGCTCTCGGCTGCAGTACAAACTCTATGCTCCACCTGCCGGCTATAGCACACGAATGCGGCATAGAGCTTGACCTCGATATGGCGAACGATATAAGCGCAAAAACGCCTAACCTGTGCCACCTCGCTCCCGCGGGCGACAGCTATGTAGAGGACCTTAACGAGGCGGGCGGTATTTATGCCGTTATGAAGGAAATAGACAAGCTCGGCTTGCTCAAAACCGATATAATCACCTGCACAGGAAAAACTATCGCGGAAAATATTGCCGACGCCGTCAATAAAAACCCGGAGGTTATCCGTCCTGTTGAAAATCCGTATTCTAAGACCGGCGGCATAGCTGTACTCAAGGGAAACCTCGCTCCCGATTCGTGCGTTGTCAAGCGTTCTGCGGTCGCCCCCGAAATGCTGAGGCACTCCGGACCCGCCAAGGTTTACGACTGTGAGGAGGACGCTATGGCCGCGATAAACGGCGGAGAGATAGTTGACGGTGATGTCGTTGTCATTCGCTATGAGGGTCCCAAGGGCGGACCCGGAATGCGCGAAATGCTTAACCCGACCTCCGCTATAATGGGCAGGGGTCTCGGAAGTACGGTCGCCCTTATCACTGACGGACGTTTTTCCGGGGCGACACGAGGCGCGGCTATCGGACATGTTTCACCGGAGGCTGCCCTCGGAGGCAATATAGCCCTTATCAGGAACGGCGATATAATTGATATTGATATTCCCGCGAACACTATAAATGTCAGACTTTCCGATGAGGAGCTTGAGGAGCGCCGCAGGAATTGGAAACCTGTCGAGCCGAAAATCACTACCGGCTATCTGGCGAGATACGCGGCTCTTGTAACATCAGGCAACAGAGGCGCTATCCTCGAGGTTAAGAAATAATATTAAAAATAATCTTATAAAATAAATAAATGCTGCGCGGCCCCGTGATTTTTCGGAGGCTGCGCAGTATTTTTTACGGATCTTTATTAAGCTGTATATTTATTTGCTCACCCAATTCCAAAGAATACAGTATACATTCGGCGACAGGTATTTCCTCTGTTCGTTCAAAAGCGTTTTTGTACAGCACAAGCTGCTTTGAATAGCTGTCCGCCAGCTCGGTTATATCCTTTATTTTGTCGGTCTTGTAGTCAACTATGACAGCCTTTCCGTTTTCTGTAAACACACAGTCTATAGCGCCCTGCATCAATATCGGAACCCCGGCGTTTTCCTCGCTTATTGATTCATCGACGAGCCGCGCGGGAATCGTCACCGTGAAACGGTATTCACGCATAATTTTGTCGGCGGATTTCATTCTCTTAAACAGATCGCTTTCAAAAAATTTTAATATGGCTTCTTTCTCTATCGCCTCTGTTTGTTCAAGTGATAAAAACCCGTTTTCCCGCATACGTACAAGCTCACTCTCAAGGTCAAAGCTTTCTGAAAATATATTTCCATAGTGTAAAAATTCATGAAAAGCCGTACCTCTTGACGCGCCCTTTAATTTTTTGCTTTTAATAAACTCAGGCGTCGTCTTGACTATGAACCGTGACTTTCCGCTCTCGCGGCTCAGACCCGACGCGGAAATCTTTGTCGGAAGCTTGACAAGTTCTCTCTGTGAATATGAAAACTCGAGGTTTCTCATAATTTTCTTCTTCAGAGCCTCGTCTGTTTTCCCCTCGTCAGGGACGGTCTTTACCTCCTCGCCGTTCTCCTCCTCGTCCATATCGGCACGGACATATTTCCAGACGCCGCTTGCGGGGATTATCCCTATATAATCACAGCAGCTTTCACGGCGAAGCTCCGAAAGCGACGGATGACGAAGCGCGCACATCATGATCCACTGCGCAAACGACGTACAGCCTTCAACAGCCGACGGATCAATTTTATTATTGCCGTCAAGCGGCAGCTTTGCCTTTATGGCTGACATTCTTTTTTCAAGAGTGGTCTTTTGGCTGACATAAAATGTGCTGACAAGATACAGCTTTTCCCTTGCACGCGTAAGCGCGACATAAAGTATTCGCATTTCCTCGCTTATGCTTTCACGCTTTTTCTCATTTAAAACAGCAATACGCATTTCCGTATCCTTCGTGACCATTTTCCCTCTGTCATAGCCTTTAAATGCGATGCCGAGCTTCGGGTGATACGCGACTGTATCCGTATCGCTTTTTCTCGGAGCCGACGTTGTCGCGAGAATACATACAGGGAATTCAAGACCCTTAGAGCCATGAATACTCATGATCTTGACGTCATTATCCGATTTTGGGGGAGCAGCCGTAAGCACACTGCCCGTTTCCTTTAAACGTTCAATCATTCTGATAAAACCCGACAGTCCGCGAAAACCGTTTTTCTCATATTCACGCGAAAGACTTAATATTTTCCTCACATTTTTTATGCGGGCATCTCCGTCCCTTTCCGCCCCGACTGCGGAGAGGAATCCGCTGCGCGCAAAGAACACTTCAAGAAAGCTGTCTGACGGCATTGTTGACGACAGCTTCCTGTAATATAACAATTCATTTATAAAGCTAACGCACTTTTCTTTTAAGTCGTCGTCTTCTGAATCCTCGGAGAACGCATATTCGCAAAGTGAGACATAAATCTTTTCGGAGCGTGAGCCTAAACGCAGCTTTGACAAATCATCGGGAGTAAAGCCGTAAACAGGACTCATCATTATGCTTAAAAGCGGAATATCCTTCTTGGGATTATCGACCGCAGACAGAAAGGCAAGCAGCAGCTTGACCTCGGTTCGGTCAAACAGGTTTTCGCCCTTTCCCCTTGATACGGGTATGCCTCTTTTATCAAAAACCATTATAAATGTTTCGATAAATTCCTTGGGGTTTCTCATTAAAATACATATATCACCGTATTCGGCGGGTCTTGTACCGTCGCCATCCTTTATCATCAGCTTTCCGACAGTATTCTCTACTATGTCAGCTATATGCTTTGCTTCATCCTCGCACCACGAATATTGTTTTTTAGATGTGACTATGTGAAGTTCTGTTTCGGGTTCGCTTATACCGGGATATTCAGCGCAGGCTATCAGCTTTTCCTCATCGTCGTATACTACTTCACCGATACGCTCTGACATAATCTGCGAAAAAATAAAGTTTACAGTGTCTATTATTCCACTGCGGCTGCGGAAATTACCCGACAGAAATACAGGAGCGTGACATGTGCTGTCGGAATTATAACGGTTATTCTCAGCGTATTTTTTACGCCTGTTGAGAAATATCTCGGGCATGGCTTCTCGGAAACGGTAGATACTCTGCTTGACATCTCCGACGGTAAAAAGATTTTCACCGTTTTTTGAAACAGACGTAAAAATCATATCCTGCACCATATTAGTGTCCTGATATTCGTCAACTATAATCTCATCGTATTTTTCGGCAATCTCGCGGCTTTGTTCAGTACGTTCAAACTTGTCCCCGTTCTCCTTTATAAGCAGCTTTAACGCTAAATGCTCGAGGTCGGAGAAGTCGGCTATGCCTTTATCGTTTTTAGCCGCAGTGAATTTCTCATCAAATCTGCTCACAGCCTTGTACAAGCCTTTGGCGAGTGCCGCCGAAGCTCTCCGCTCCTCAGAGCATTCGCCGCTGCTCCTTGAAAATATCTTCTTTATTTCGTCAAGGGTTTCATTCAGCTCATTGCGCGCGTTTAATATATGTTCCGAAAGTTCGCTGTCCTCAGGGAGAAGCTTTGTTTTCGTGAGCGGGTCGGGTAAAAACCCGGTAACAGCCAAAACGACCTCATCCCATTTAACAGCCTTTTCAAGCCTGTTTGAAAGTTCACTGTACTGCATAAACGGCGTCAGCTTGCCGGCAAGGTTTTCCGTGCATCTTATGACTTTCTGCTCGTCTTTGCTTGCTTTTCCGCCGCTTGACTTAATGGCGGCAGCGTTTGATTCAAGTTCCTCTAATCGCCCCTTTATCCTGCCGATGACAGCTTCTGATGTCCTTTTCATATAGCTTGCGGAATACTTGAGACTTGAAAGTGCGGCTTTTCCCCATTCTGTTTCTTCAAACGGGACGTCTGTTTCATACATTTTTACGGCATTTTGAAGCCATTTTAAAGGGAACGGGTGCGATAATATTTTCTTATGTACCGTGAGAATAACCTTACCGAGATTATAATCTGATTTATCCGATGTCAGAGCGTCAGCCAGAACCGAAAAGTCAGACTCACCGTTCTCTATGACCTCCCGATATAATTCCTCAAGCGTTTCGTCGAGCGCGTCCTGTCTTACGACCGTGAGCTCGCTCTCTGTACCTACCCGTAAATCGCGCTTTACGCCGAGATCAAAAAAATTATCACGAACGATCCTGCCGCAAAAGCTGTCAATCGTGCATATATCGGCATTTTGAAGCAGTATAAGCTGCTGCTTTAAATTATCGTTTTGCGGATCATTATTCAAAAGTTCGCGGATCCGCATAGTTATTCTGCTCCTCATTTCGGCAGCCGCCGCCTTTGTAAATGTAACAATGAGAAGTCGATCGGCTCTTACGGGATTCTCTCCGGTTATAAGCCGAATCACACGCTCCGTAAGAACGCTCGTTTTGCCGGAGCCCGCCGCCGCCGATACAAGAACGCTTCCGCCCCGCGCGGAAATAGCCGCCTCCTGCTGAGCGGTATATGTACGCTTTTTTGTTTCTGACATTTTATTCACTCCCCCGCGGCTTTTCTGCTGTATCATTTCTTATACACTCGAGGACGTCCTCGGTTTTATCAAGCCTTAAATGTATGTTCGAGTCCATACCGTCCTCATAAGCGCATACACTGTCATACGGACAATAATCACATCCGTTGAGCGCCGCCTTGCTTGAGGTATTTTTTTGTATCATTAACGGACTCGCGGCAATTTTCCCGCCGCGCAGACTTTCAGCCATATTGACTATTACCTCGTCGATTTTTCTGAAAATCATATTCAGATCGTCCTGACTGCATATTTTAACGGGCGGGATACTTCTATCGGATTTACCGGCTTTCTCATATTTAACAAAAACGGTTTCTCCGCCGTTCATCGCTTTGAGTATTTCCTCGTTGTCAATCATTATGCCGTTCATAGAGAGCTGCTTGTTTCTTTCTTTATCTATATCATCGGGTGTTTTACCGTCACCGTCAATATAGGCTACTGACGACGGCATATACAGCACACCGCACGGCACTATATTATCGCCAAGCAGTTTTTTGCCGTTTTTTGATATTGCCGAAAGATAAAGGAGCATCTGTATGTTTATTCCGCAGAGAATATCATCGAGATTAAACTCTTTATTACCTGTCTTGTAGTCAATTATCCTGATATATTCAGCCGATCTGCCCGACCCGTCAGCCCGCTTCATCTCGTCTACCCTGTCTATTTTCCCACGGATAAACACTCTGCCTCCATCGGGAAGTATCACCTCATACGAAGGTATGCCGTTCTCATATCCTATTGGCAGTTCTACACAAACAGGTTTAAATTCCGACACGGTAAGCTCCGCTATAAGTCTGTCGAGGATCATCATTACCGTCACGGTTATTCCGTTAAAAAGCTTTGTAAACGAGGCGGTTTTTTCCTCCTCTCCTCCAATACTGCTGAGATATTCATGTAGTACGGTTTCAACGGCTTTTGTTCTTTCTTCGCGGCTCTGACGCGATAATTTTTCAATACCGTATTCTGGCGAAAGGAGTTTTTCAAAAATAAAGTGAACAACGCTTCCGTATTGTCTTGGGTCAAATTTCGCTCGCTCGCTCGGCCGAGCGTTGATACCGTACCGGCAAAAATATCTGAACGCGCAGCGGTGGTATTCCTCAATTTGAGTTGCGGAAATATTCATTTCATCGCCGAACAGCCTTTTGGCATTCTCCTCATCGGCAAATTCAAAGGGCTTCCTTTCAAACGCCCTGTCAACGGAGAGCATTCTCCCCGACAGTTCGGGATACTCCGCTATACATTGACCTATCGTCCTTGAAGCGGTCAAATCCCGCCTTTTTAAAAGCGCGTACTGCTCAAGCGCCGCCGCCTTAGTACAGACTATATCCTCTAACGAAATATCCCCGCGCGTTTGTACCCGTATATTGGGAACTATCGCTTTTATTTCAGTCAAAATGCGCGATTCAACAGTTTTTTCCCCTGAATCCTCCTCGTCATAAAAGCTTATAAAAAGTTTCTCGCTCGCGGCGGAACACGCCTTATATGCAAAAAATTCCTCCTGATAGTACAATGTACCTATTGAATCCGTAAGCGGCAAAGATTCAGCAATAAGCTCGTCACGTTCATGGCTCGTAAAAATACCGCTTTCCTCAGGTGTTTTGGGGAAAATCCCGTCGATCGCTCCGAGTATAAAAACAGCTCTCGGAGCCTGCGGACGAACCGTATCTGCATTACCCATTGTGACCTCGTCCATGGTCTGCGGAATAGTGGATATACTGCTTTGAGAAATAATCAGCTTCATCAGGTCAAAAAATGTCTGCGGCGATATGTATTTTCCCTCAAGCGTTTCATGTAGAGTATCAAGTATTTCCATCATCATATCCCAGAGCCTTATCTCCTCTTCCGCAAGGATCGTTTCCCCGTTATTATCAAGATATGACGACAGTTTCTTTACACACTCAAACGAATCGAAATCCTCAAGCAGTTCATACACGGCACGAGCCATCGCCGCGCCGTCGCCATTTTTCATTTTATTGCGCAGTGACAAAAGGCTGCCGGAAATAAGCCTTCTGTGTTCCTCAAGCTTACGAAGCGTCTCGGCGGATTTCCCGCTTTTTTTATCATTAAATCCGTCAACACTGCCCGTGAAGGGCTTTTGCCAGTCGCTACCCTTAATATCCCAGAGGAAAGCGTAATTTTCAAGCTCGAACACATCATTATCGGAAATCGAGGTCATACCCGTTTTAAGCATGGTCAAAACAGAATCGGTTGTAAACGCTCCGACAGCCGCGTCAAGAGCAGACAGTACAAAACGCATCAGCGGCTTTGCCTCAAGCCTTTCGGGATAGGAAACGAAAAGCGGTATATCATATTTATCAAACGCGGAATTTATTATGCCTCGGTACATTTCCGAATCCCGGCATATAATCGCTATCTCGCTGTACTTATATCCGTCCCTTATAAGTCCGCTTATATATCTCGCGACCTGCTCCGCCTCATCATAAATATCATCGGCCTTGTATAGAGTGACGGCTCCGTCGTCATCATATTCAAGATCCTCGCGGCGAAAAATCATCTCCTCAATATTTTTCAGGGACTCGTATTTAAACCTGATTTCGTTTCCGTCGGGAAGATTTATTTCTCTGCACTCAATATTGTTTTCACAGGCTGTTTTTTTCAGACTTTGATAAGTCCTGTTTACAAAACAGAAAATCGAATTCTTATCATTTATATTGACATCTCTGCAAAGAGTTATATAAAAATCCCTTGAGCTGACGGCACAAAGAGATATTATCCTCATCTCATCGGCTGTAAAGCTGTGGAACGAGTCTACCGCAACTGTTTTACCTGCGAAAAATCTGTGTTCATACAAAACGTCATAAACAATCGAAAGCCTGTCGAGAGGATCCCGGTATGTATCGGACATGACAGCCTCATACGCCTCAAAGATCAGCGCGCTGTCATACAGCTTTTTCTTTAGTCTGGCATCATGAACTTTCTCGCTGAGTTTCATAATATCCTCGGGTGAAATCGAGCAGGTCTTGTACTCTGAAACGGCCGTCATCATCAGTGACGTCAAATCGGACTTGCCAGCGCGCTCACCGTACAGCTTCAGTCTGTCCCTGACACTTTCTATGGCGAGATCCATCAAAACGAGCCTCGCCCCGTCAGTGAGCTCTTTTCCGGGGCTTTTGCCGTATTCTCTCTCAGCATAATCGCACAAGCGCCGCAGGCTCAAAACCTCAATATTCTGAGCCCGCTTCGGTCCAAGCCTTTCTAATATTTCACGTTCGTTCTGAAATGAACATTGTTCCGGCACGATCAATATTATCTTATTATCGCCGGCGCTGTCCATGTCCATAGCTTTTTCGCAAATTATATCGAGCAGACGCGTGCTTTTTCCGCTCCCGCTTCTGCCATTTATGAAATGTATCATAAAATCACCTGCCAATGCTAAAATTATATCTGTAATTTATCAAAAAATCAACGAAAAATATTGCCCAGCCATTCGGAAAATCCCACTATTGCATCGACAATACCGAAACGAATTTCGTAATCGTTATTTCCCTCATCGAAGCCGCCGTCAACAATATCGCACTCATTATCGTTCAGTTCCTCCCGCAGTTCGTTCCCGCAGGCAGACGGCAGGCAAATCGCGGGGTACATTACGCACCACCAGTTGTGTCCTTCGCCGTTTCCGATAGTTATTCTTACTGCGTCATAATCACCCGCGGGAAGTGTAAAGTTCTCATAAACCCTTGTGTTAAATTTATCGTTGACTACCTCGGCTGATACATTATAGCTATAGCCCTCATCGCGCACAACACTCTCAGCCGCCTTAATAATAGCCGGCAGCTTTTCGCGCGCGCTTTGCAAAGCCTCCTCCTTTGACGCAGAATCGCCGAATATTTCAGGGCTTATTTTAAGCACCTCGTCGCGAACCTTGAGTTTAAGTTCCTGGTCGGCCTGAGAATCGGAGTTTGCCAAAATATGAAGCCTGAGCACCTTGTCCTCTATATCCTCACAAGCCCCCGCGAATGACGCGAACGAAAAAAGAAATGATACGGCAACAGCAGTGGCAATCAGCTTTAAAGCAGTTTTCATAATAACATCCCACCCGATTTTTATTACAAAAAAAGTATAGGAATAATTTTCCGGTTTATACGGCGCGGACTCGGTAAATTTCACCGTGAATTTTTTATTTTAATTATTCATAATAAATAAGAGAGGCTTGCCCCGTCATAGGGCGTGAGTAATAAGCAACAGACCCAATCCCCCGACTACGCGGTCATGCGGCGGGGCGCAACGCGGCGGGGCGCAACGCGGCGGGGCGCAATGGGGCGGGGCGCAATGGGGCGGGGCGCAATGGGGAATATCTTGCTTAAGTTTATATTGTATATCTGTCTTGAAAATTTTCATTAAATCTGATATTATAATCAAAGCAAGATTTGTATTATTAGAATGACGGTGATCCTATCTATGGAATATTTTACTCTCATTGATAAACTGTATAATACGCGATGTCTTGATAAATATGAGTTTGCCGAGCTTATTAAAAACCGAACGCAAGATCTTTCGGAATATCTTTTTGAAAAATCGCGGAAACGGGCTCACGAATACTATGGAAATGATATTTATTTGCGCGGACTGATTGAATTTACAAATTACTGCAAAAACGACTGCTTCTATTGCGGAATAAGAAGAAGCAACCGTAACGCGCAGCGTTACCGGCTTACTAAGGACGAGATTCTGCAGTGCTGTCATGAGGGATACGGGCTGGGATTTCGCACATTTGTACTTCAGGGTGGAGAGGATATTTATTATAAGGATCAAATTATTGAGGATATAGTTTACTCAATAAAGTCCGAATATCCCGACTGTGCTTTAACGCTTTCAATCGGTGAAAAGACGAAGGAAAGCTATCAAAAATACTTTGACGCGGGCGCCGACAGATATCTGCTCAGGCATGAAACAGCCAGTTTGGCACATTATGAAATGCTTCACCCGCCTGATCTGTCGCTCAAAAACCGCAAGGAATGCCTGTATAACCTGAAGGAAATCGGTTATCAGGTCGGGTGCGGATTTATGGTCGGTTCACCGTACCAGACCGCTGAAAATCTCGCGGAGGATATGATGTTTATAAAAGAGCTTGAGCCTCATATGGTCGGAATAGGTCCTTTTATTCCGCATAAGGACACGCCTTTTCATGACAATAGTCAGGGAACTGTCGATGAAACACTGTTTATGATAGGTCTTTTAAGGCTTATGCAGCCGAATTTACTGCTTCCGGCGACAACGGCTCTCGGCACTGCCGACCCGTTCGGACGCGAAAAGGGCATCAAGGCGGGCGCCAATGTAGTAATGCCCAACCTCTCGCCCGTCGAGGTGAGGAAAAAGTATATGCTTTACGACAATAAAATCTGTACAGGAGATGAAGCCGCCGAGTGCCGCTTCTGCTTACAGAGGAGAGTTGAATCTATCGGATACAGGATTGCGGTCGATAGAGGAGATTGTAAAAAACTTTAAAACAGGAAAGAAGTATAAAAAATGTATGATCCAAAATCTTTAAAAGCTGAGGAATTTATTAATCACGAGGAAATTCTCGAAACTCTCGCCTATGCGGAAAAAAATAAAAGCAATATTGAACTTATAGACAAAATCATCGCTAAGGCTAAAGAACGCAAGGGACTTACGCATCGTGAAGCGTCGGTACTGCTCGACTGCGATATTAAAGAGAAAAACGACGAAATATTTGCGCTTGCCGAACAGATTAAAAAAGACTTTTACGGCAACAGGATAGTTATGTTCGCCCCGCTGTATCTGTCAAACTACTGTATTAACGGCTGCGTGTACTGTCCTTATCACCTTAAAAATAAGCATATCGCGCGCAAAAAACTGACTCAGGAGGAAATCAAGCGCGAGGTTATCGCCTTGCAGGATATGGGACACAAGCGTCTTGCTCTCGAAACGGGTGAAGATCCGCAGAACAATCCTATCGAATATGTCCTCGAGAGCATCAAGACTATTTACGGCATAAAGCACAAAAACGGCGCTATCAGACGTGTAAATGTAAATATTGCCGCGACTACCGTGGAAAACTACAGAAAACTCAAGGAAGCGGGAATCGGCACTTACATTCTCTTTCAGGAAACGTACCACAAGGAGAGCTACGAAAAACTCCACCCGACAGGCCCTAAACATAACTAT
>CAYLOD010000039.1:0-273 GCA_964385235.1 uncultured Clostridium sp. | reverse complement strand
AAAGCCGACGACATAGATCCCTCAGCATTTGATAACGGCATTGACGACGATACCTTTGCTAAAATTGTCGCGTGCATAAGGATCTCCGTACCATATACGGGCATGATAATTTCTACTCGTGAGAACGCGAAATGCCGCGAGAGGCTGCTTCACCTCGGAATATCACAAATCAGCGGCGGCTCAAAGACAAGCGTCGGCGGCTACGCTGAACCTGAGCCCGATGATGAATGCTCCGAGCAGTTCGACGTCAGCGACACGCGTACACTTGACGAG
>CAYLOD010000038.1:414-15871 GCA_964385235.1 uncultured Clostridium sp. | reverse complement strand
GCGGGGGTTGGATTTGAACCAACGACCTTCGGGTTATGAGCCCGACGAGCTACCAATCTGCTCCACCCCGCGATATCGGCACTCTCAAAGCGCTCTATCATTATAGCACTTTGAAAATGACGTGTCAATACAAAAATTAAATTTTCAAAGCGACTTCATTTAATAATGTAACCGACGACGCCGTGACGCTTGGAATATTTTTTTGAGTGCTGCAAAAAATAATTTTGAGCGGTTTGTATTGCGTTTACAAAATCAAACACATTTTTCAGAATTAAAGCCGGTGATCTTTTGACTGAAATAATTATATGCGGACATGACAACGATATTTTAAATGTAATAAAAAACAGCCTTGATAAATATTATGACAGCAAAGTAATGCACGATAATATCCTTATATCCGCGCAATCACATTTTTCCGAAGCAGTCAAAAATAATTCCATCGTCGTTATAAGCAATAAATTCCGCGGTGATATATGCAGCGGGAATTTTATCGCGGTATTCTCATCTTCAAATAATCATGCGATTAAAGCGCTGAACGGAAGCGGAAATATAGCTGTTTCGTGCGGAACATCACCAAAGGACACCATAAGCGCAGCAAGCATAGACGATGATAAACGCCTTGTCAGTCTGCAGCGGACAATAAGAAGTATCCGAAATGAAATCATTGAGCCACGCGATTTTTACATCAAGAGCAGCTCCGCACTCTACCCCGCCCTCGCCGCCTGCGCGGTTCTGCTGCTGCTGGGCATAACCCCGGAGGAGAGCTTTGAATTTTAAAAATTCAATTCAAATATATACTAATTAAGCTATAAATTTCTTCTTATATATTTTCTGAAGCTGCGCATGATAATAAAGCAAACGCAAATGAAATAAAAAAATTAAAGGAGAAATTTATCATGTCTAATAATTCTGTAGTACCCGAAGCAAGAGAAGCCCTTGACAGATTTAAGATGGAGGCCGCAAACGAGGTCGGCGTCAACCTTAAGCAGGGATATAACGGCGATTTAACATCACGTCAGGCAGGTTCTGTCGGCGGTCAGATGGTCAAAAAGATGATCGAGGCATACGAAAAGAATATGAAATAATCTTTAATATAAATAAGGGCGGTGCGGCAAAATCTGTACCGCCCTTTTTACGCGACAGAGTATATAATATAGCTCAGTCTGCTGTCCTTACGCCGCTCCGAACGACAGTTAATACCTATGCCGTCTACGCCGGCAAAACAGGCACGCCATAGTAAAATTGTTGCGGTTAAAAGCCTTGGCACAAAAAAGCGTGCCCCGGTCTGACAGACGGGGCGCGCTTTTAATATTAATGTTAATAATTCATGCTCGGATCAATCAGCATACTTGTTCTCGGTTGCGTTCCATGAGTACATCTTTCTAAGCTCCGCGCCGACTTTCTCAAGCTGATGTGAAGCCTTGAGCTCACGAGTCGCGTTAAAGTGCGCGCGTCCGTTCTTGTTCTCCGCGATCCACTTTGAAGCAAATGTACCGTCCTGAATCTCGCTGAGAATCTTCTTCATCTCTGCCTTTGTTTCGGGAGTTATGATTCTCTTGCCTGTTTCATAATCGCCAAATTCGGCAGTATCGGATATGGAGTATCTCATCATGGAGAAGCCGCCTGTGTAGATAAGATCAACTATGAGTTTCATCTCGTGTATGCACTCGAAGTATGCGTTCTCGGGCGGATAGCCCGCCTCAACGAGAGTTTCAAAGCCCGCCTGCATCAAAGCTGTTACGCCGCCGCAGAGAACCGCCTGCTCGCCAAAGAGGTCTGTTTCCGTTTCGATCTGGAAAGTCGTTTCCATAACTGCGGCACGAGCCGCGCCGATGCCCGCGCCATAAGCAAGGGCTATATCAAGGCAGTGACCCGAAGCGTCCTGATATACCGCTACGAGAGCCGGAGTACCCTTGCCCTCAACATACTCGGAGCGGACAGTGTGACCGGGAGCCTTGGGAGCGATCATAAATACATCGACGTTCTTCGGGGGCAGGATCTGCTTGAAGTGAATATTGAAGCCGTGCGCAAACGCAATAGCCTTGCCCTCTGTGAGATAAGGCGCGATGTCGTTCTTGTAAATGTCAGCCTGTTTCTCATCGGGAGTGAGGATCATTATGATGTCCGCCTTTTGGGTTGCTTCCGCCGTTGTGTAGACCTCGAAGCCGAGCTCCTTGACATGATCCCAACGGCGGCTGCCCTTGTAAAGACCAATGATAACATTAACGCCGCTGTCTCTGAGATTGAGGGCATGTGCATGACCCTGAGAGCCGTAGCCGATGATGGCGACAGTTTTGCCCTTGAGGACATTGATGTCGCAGTCTGCCTCATAATAAATCTTGGGTGTGAAGTTTGACATGGAAATACCTCCGCTTTTATTAAAATAATATAGATATGAAATCCTTTAAACCGTCGCCTTTGAGCCTTTTTCTATGGCTACTGTGCCCGTCCGGACGATTTCACGGATACCATATGGCTTGAGTAAATCGAGCAGCGTTTCAAACTGCTCATGTGTATCGGCAAATTGGAGCGTCAGCGTATTGACCGCAACGTCTACGATCCTCGCGCCCATAAGCTCCGAAATTTTCATTATATCAAGTCGCTGCTTTGCCGGGCAGCTAACCCTTATCAGGCTCAGTTCACGGCTGATATACTCTCCGTCGGCATATGTCCTTACTTTAATAACGGGAATCACTTTGTTAAGCTGCTTTTCAAGCTGCTCGACAACGTATTCATCTCCGTCAACAACAATAGTCATTCGCGAAATAGAACTGTCCTCGGTTATACCGACAGCAAGGCTTTCTATATTAAAGCCCCGCCTTGAGAACAATCCCGAAACCTTAGACAAAACACCCGCGTGGTTTTCGACGAGAACAGAAAGTGTATATTTCATAAATTCCTCCTTATCTCGACGGTGTGTCGGGACTTACCCTGCATATAAGCACATTGGGCTTATCCGATTTAAGCATTTCAGCGACGGCGTTTTCAGCCTCCGCGTTTGTTTCGGCGACAAATGCCTTTATGCCGTATGCCTGCGCTATTATTGAAAAATCGGGAGCATCTCCGAGAACGGTACCCGCATGACGGCCTCCGTAAAGGTTATCCTGTATTTCACGAACCATGCCGAGCCTGCCGTTCTGCATAATTATTATCTTGACATTTATACCGTTTTGAACGGCGACCGCAAGCTCCGACATACTCATCTGGAAAGAGCCGTCGCCGCATACGACAAAGACGTCGCGTTCGGGACGCGCAAGCTTCGCGCCGAGAGCGGCGGGAAGTGAATATCCCATTGTTCCCATTCCACCCGAAGTGAGAAACCTGCCGTCGGAAATCTTGAAGTTGTTCGCGCACCATATCTGGTTTTGTCCGACGTCAGCGACAATTATCGCCTTGCTCCTGAGCATTTCCGAAAGCCTTGAGATAAAGCTCCTCGGCTCTACAAACCCGTCTATCGGCTTTATTTCGGGTTCCTTCCATGAATGGAACTCGTTTTTCCATTCTTCGGTAACATGATAATCTACCTTATCCCTCATAACGGTAATAACATTCTTCATGTCGCCAACTATGGGAACTGTCGTCGCTATATTTTTGCCGATTTCCGCGGGGTCGATATCAATATGTATAACTTTTGCGCGTTCAGCGACCTGATGCGGGGCCGCGACCGCTCTGTCGCCCACTCTCGCTCCGCAAAGTATCAAAAGATCTGTTTCAAGCAGCGCTCTGTTGGCGCGTGTCGTTCCGAACGTTCCGAGCATACCGAGATACTGCCGATTATCGGACGGCATGACGCCTATACCCATCATGGTTGAAACAACGGGTATGCCCGTCTTGTCGGCGAACTCGGCAAAAACGGGCTTCGCGCCCGATGACAGCACCCCTCCGCCCGAACATATAACAGGCCGCTTGGATTGCGAGATAAGCTCCAACGCGCGTTTGATCTGCAAAGGATGCCCCTTAACGCTCGGCTTGTAGCCGATAATATCGACCTCATCGGGATATGTAAAGCCCGGCACCTCATTCTGCTGAATATCTATCGGGACATCTATCAATACGGGACCGGGCCTGCCCGTAGTAGCGATATGGAACGCTTCTTTAAAAACACGCGCTAAGTCGTTTGTATCCTTAACAAGATAGCTGTGCTTAATAAACGGCTCGCAGGCGCCTGTAATATCAGCCTCCTGAAAGACATCGCGTCCGATAAGGTCTGTGCGCACCTGACCCGTAATGGCAACAATAGGAATGGAGTCCATATAAGCGGTCGCGATCCCCGTGATAAGGTTCGTCGCCCCGGGTCCTGACGTTGAAACACAGACACCCACCCTGCTTGACGCGCGGGCATAGCCGCTCGCAGCGTGAGCCGCGTGCTGCTCCTGACGGACAAGCACTGTACGTATTTTTGAATTATATAGTGAATCGAAGAAGGGGCATATAGCAGCGCCGGGATATGCAAACACAACTGAAATGCCCTCGTTTTCAAGGCATTTAACCATTATTTCAGCTCCGCTTATCATACTCCAGCCCCCTTTTACCATATATTTAATATCATTTGGGATTTATTATATCATTTTGCGTTTTCATAGTCAAGCCCCGCGCGAGGTAAATCAACAATGTGCCTGACCGATCATTCACAGAAAGATTTTTATCTCGGAACTGTCATTGTATGTAATTAAAAACATATTTAATCAATCTCAAACAAATAAAATCCCCGTTAAACGCCGATTATATCAGCGTCTAACGGGATTAAAAAAAAGGTAAAAATTCTGGAGCGGGAAACGGGACTCGAACCCGCGACATTTTGCTTGGGAAGCAAACGCTCTACCACTGAACTACTCCCGCGTCTTAAGTTATTTTAACACAAAGCTCGGAAGATTGCAAGAGCGTAAAAAATATTAAGCATTGTCTGTGCGTGAGTAAATTTAATCGTTTCTTTGCCTTTCTTGCAGTATCTTCCTTCCGTCTGTTATTTTGCATTCACTGCTCATAAATCTGCCGCTTTCAAACAATTCTACCGCTTTCTTCTTGCTGATGCGTTCTTACTCCCGCTCGAGTTCCGCGGCATCGGTGATTCCGAGTTTATTTTAAAGCATATTTCAATCTCCTTTCAATCTCCTTTCAATCTCCTTTCATATGTAAATAAGGCTTTCAATCTGCATATCGGAAGATTGCGGCAGCATATCAGCACATCAATTTAAATAACCCACAGCAAAACGATTATTACGGCGATAACGGCGCAAAGAACAGCCGAAAAAACAATATCCTTCTTTGTATCGCGAAATGTTATCAACCTCACAATATATGTCAATTCAAGCAGAGCCATAGCCGCTGTAAAGATTATTCTCCTCAGCAAATCTGTCTGACTTCTGTCCATTACAAATATCAATACCGCTCCGGCAACACACAATGCCGCCGAAACACTGCACAAGGCAAGCATTACATTTCTTGCCGTCGTTTTATTCTTCAAGTTCCTTCAACTCCTCACGTTCGTTTTTATTCACCTTAATCTGCGCATCCTTTATGAGCTTTACGTCCTCAACCTTGTATGACTTGGGCGGGGCGTCGGGATTATCCTGCAGGGAAACATTAAGTATTCCTTTAATGATATTCTGATCTACAACTGTTCCCTTTCCGTCGGGAGTTGTGACGATAGCCCCTATTTTCGGAGTGGTTTTCAGCAGCTCCGAATAGACGTCCTGCTCATATTTCAGACAGCACATAAGTCTGCCGCACGTTCCCGATATTTTAACGGGATTGAGCGACATACCCTGCTCCTTAGCCATCTTGATGGATACAGGCTGAAAGTCGGGCAGAAATCCCTTACAGCAGAACTCTCTGCCGCATATTCCCAGACCTCCAAGCATCTTGGCCTCGTCACGGACACCGATCTGACGAAGCTCTATCCTTGTGCGGAAAATGCCCGCGAGATCCTTGACAAGCTCTCGAAAGTCTACCCTGCCGTCAGCCGTAAAATAGAATAATATTTTATTGTTATCAAATGTATACTCGACGGACACAAGCTTCATTTTCAGCCCGCGGTCACTGATTTTTTTCAGGCAAATATCATAAGCGCGCTTTTCCTTTTTGCGGTTTTCCTCAAGGCGCTCAATATCCGCCTTCGTCGCCACACGGATAATTTTTTTGAGAGAACGATTTATCCCCTCGCCGCTTATCTCGCGATTGCCGAATGTAACCATTCCGCATTCCGTTCCGCGCGCTGTTTCAACCACAACATAATCTCCCGTATTAAGCTGTTCGCCGTTCGGGTCAAAGTAATAAACCCTTCCGGCGCCCTTAAATCTGACTCCGATAATTGTCGCCATATGTTCCTCCGTAAAATTTTTATATTCTCATCTCAGAGCAGAACCATGCTCCGAAGAGATTCATATTTATATTCCTGTCTATTCTCCGCCTTGCCTCATCTACCTTATCCATAAGCGCAAAAAGCCGCTTTTTCGTTATTCTGTCCGCCAGCGAGCCGGCGGTCTGATTTTCCGATTTTGCGCCCGCGCTTACTTTGACCGCCTCGGCAAATATCTCATAAAGGTTTGCCATTACACGGTCGGAAAACGCTCTGTCCGCTGAAATCAGCGCGGAACACTTCAGCAGCTCTGTTTTTTTCGCGGAAAGAAGCGACAGAGCTATCCTCTCGGCGGCGTCTCTTTCCTCTCCCCCGCTCCCGTCCCTGAGCATTTCAAGGGTTCTACCTATATTTCCGCCGCATTTTATAACGGCGCCGACTATGTCGCTTTTATCAGCCTCCGGCAAAATGCGCTCTACCGCTTTAACAGCGTCGCTTTCACTAACGGGAAAAAGTGAAAGTATCCTCGCGCGAGAACGGATAGTTTCCAGTAAAGATGTCGCCGACAGACACGTCAGCACAAAAAACACATTCTCGGGCGGCTCCTCAAATATCTTCAGGAACGCGTTCTGCGCTTGTACATTCATTTTATCGCAATTAAATATCAGATATACCTTTTTCCCCGCCTCATTCGGCAAAATATACGCGTCCGTTCTAAGTTCTCTTATAGACGCAACGTTTATGGAACGGGCGTCAGCCTCTCCGTCGGCGATTTTAACGTCAGGGTGTGACGAGGATTTTACCTTAATACAGCTATGGCACAGCCCGCACGGCTTTTTTTCGTCGGACGAGCAGACACAATACTGCGCGATAAGCCACGCGAGAGTTTTTTTCCCCGTTCCCCTTGCACCCTCTATTATAATAGCGTGAGGCAGGGAATTGTTGTCCATAGCGGCATTCAGTTCTTCCTTCACAGGGTCGTTGGAAACAAAATTCTGAAACCTGTCCATACGGCAGCTCAACCTCCCGAATCTGATTATACTACAAATAATGTGTTAAGGCAAGGAAATAAATCCTTATAATTGTAAACTAATTAAAAAATCAAGTTGACAATATTGATATAACGGGATATAATGGCCTCATAAAATACTTCCCGGAGATAAAAAATGGAAAAAATCAATGAAAAAGGAAAATCCTCTTTAAAAAGCAGAAAAAAAATTCTCAGCCTTGTCTATACGGCGTTTTTTACGGCGCTTATTGTTGTATGCTCGTATATTTCATTCTATATAGGCCCCGTGCCTGTAACAATGCAGCTTCTTGCAATATATCTGGCATCGGGTCTGCTCGGCTGGAAGAACGGGACCCTCAGCTATATTATTTACCTTTTACTCGGAGTGATGGGGCTGCCTGTTTTTGCGGGCGGACAAGCGGGCGGTATCGCGAGGTTAGCCTCAGCGACGGGAGGATATATTATAGGTTTTATCTTTACCTCGCTCATAGTCGGTCTGACGGTCAAGCTCTTTGGCAGAAAAATTCACGTTTTAATCATCGGCATGATCATAGGGCTTTCGGTATGCTATGCATTCGGAACCGCATGGTTTATGATCCTTTACAACAGCTCGTCCGCCCAAAGCATAGGCTTAGGTGCGGCGCTTATGACCTGTGTTGTACCGTATTTGCCGTGCGACGCCGCGAAGATAGCCATAGCCGCCGTACTTATTAACAAGCTTAATAAATATATAAGGATATAAATCGTGGATAACACGGCAATTACTTTCAAAAAATAAAAAGTCAGAAAGGTACGGGCAAATGAAAAAAGAGTAAATTAGTTGACCTGCGTAAATTGATTTGTGGTAAATAAAACTTTGTTCATTGACACATTTACCATATTGTGATATAATTATCGGTGAGAATTTGTAGCTTTTATCAACCCGGCCAGCATTTCACATGATACACAGTTTCTCACTTGAGAGAACACAGTGTTATATCATATTAAAACGGAGGTAATAACAATGAGCAAGACAAAAGGCGTATCCATATACGCGGGAACACAAACGGAGAAAAATCTTGAGGCCGCTTTTGCGGGCGAATCACAGGCGAGAAACAAGTATACATATTTTGCATCTGCTGCTAAAAAGGAGGGCTATGAACAGATAGCGGCTCTCTTCCTGAAAACGGCTGAAAATGAAAAAGAACACGCAAAAATGTGGTTCAAGGAGCTTAAGGGCATAGGTAACACAGCCGAAAATCTCGAGGCTGCCGCTGACGGTGAAAATTATGAATGGACAGATATGTATGAGCAGTTTGCCAAGACGGCGGAGGAGGAAGGCTTCACTGATCTGGCGCTCAAGTTCCGCATGGTAGCCGCAATCGAAAAGCAGCATGAGGAACGCTATCGCGCGCTCCTGCACAACGTCGAAACGGCACAGGTATTTGAAAAAAGCGAGGTCAAGGTTTGGGAATGCCGCAACTGCGGTCATATCGTGGTCGGTACCGCCGCGCCTGAGGTTTGCCCTGTCTGCAATCACCCGCAGAGTTACTTCGAGATACACGCGGAAAACTATTAATCGCAAAATATTACAGCTTATCGGGAGAGCGCCGATGCTCTCCCGATATTTTTACAGGAACACACTTTCCCGAGCTATGTTATACTATCCGCTTCACTTGACGCGAAATTTTTCCGTCACGCTTACTTGAATTTTCGGAAAGCCATGATATACTTTATACTATGAAATAATTTTCTTGACAAGAAAGGCAGTATATACAAATGAATAAAAAGCAAAAGCTTATCGTGAGGATAATAGCTATCGTACTCGCATTACTGATGGTTGGGAGCGTTTTTGGTATCATACTTTCGGTAATAAGGTTTTAAATGCAAAAAACCGGGGAGGTTAAATTCCCCGGTTTTCGTCTTTATGCCGCTATACTTTCAGGACTTTCAATGCCGGAACTTTCATCGGATATATCTCCCCGGCTTTCCGCGTTTGTTTCCTCGGAATTGTCCGACGAATCACTGTTTTCCGATTTTTTACCGCTTTCGCTCCCGGAGTTTTCCGAATCATCTCTTTCTGTGGTAAAATCAAGCTCGTTAATTCCGTCAGACTTAACGGCTATAGTTCCCTTCAAGTCTGTTCTAAGCACATTTACCTCATTTTTCTCAAGTGTTTTCAGCGTTTCAGCGTGCGGATGTCCGTATTGGTTATCCTTTCCGCACGAAATAATCGCGTAATCGGGATCAACCTTCTCGATAAAGGCGTTGCTCGAAGCACTGTAGCTGCCGTGATGACCTATTTTAATCACATTCGCCTTGATGTCATAATCTCCTTCAAGTATTTCCTGCTCGGAGTAGTTCTCGGCATCGCCCATAAACAGGAATCTGTGCTGGGCATATTTCATCTGAACGACCAGCGAGTAGTTGTTTATGTCACTGTAATAGGTGCTGTTCGGGGCAATAATGTCTATGGTAAGTGACAACGAGAAGTAAATATGTGTTCCGCTCTTTCCGTTGATAATTTTAAGTCCCTTGGCAGAAACCGCATTCAGGAAATTCTCGTAGGTTTTTGTCGTAACAGCCGCCGGCTGTTCATTGGACACATCTGTACTTTCGTCACTTTCCTCTATCTTGGGGGCATATACTCTGCCAATCTCAAAGTTATTGATAACCTCATCCATGCCGCCTATATGATCCTCATGCGGGTGAGTGGCTATAAGGTAGTCTATCTTCTCGATCTTCTCATTTTTAAGGTACTCGACAACGTAATCCGCCGAGGAATCAGGGCCCGCGTCAATCAGTACGTTTTTCCCGTCGGGAAGTAATATAAGCGAGCAGTCACCCTGACCCACATCGAGATACCTTATTTCAAGCCCGCTTCTCTCAACGGGCTTGGGCTTGGTTTTTTCACTGCTGTCATCCGCGCTCACAATCAACTGCGGAGATGAGTTTCCGCTTTTTTCAGAAGTCGGGGTATCTGCTTCCCTGCTTAAATTATGTGACATAAACAGCGCGGCCACCGCGGCAACCATAGCAAGAGTCAGTCCCGCGATAAGCGACGGCGTTCCCGCCCTGTGATTATATTTTTTTTCTTTTTTGCTCAACTTATTATCCCCTTTCCAATTCTTCAGAAATGTGTGAGGAATCAAGCTCCGTAAATTCACTGAAGAAATCCCTGAGCTTACCGAGTATAATTTTAACTCCGCCGGCACTGTCGCTTTCTATATTCATCGGCATAATAGGATCGTGAACGCTGAGCCTCAGCAGAAACCACCCGTCGCCGTTATCCTTGTCAAAGGAAACTCTGATACCCTCATAATTGTCGGGGGCGACGTTAAAGTCCTCCCTGCTCCCGGCAAACTCCGTCAGACGCCTTATAACATTTTCACCATAGGACCGGAAATCCTCGGCAAGGATATTCATTCGTATCTCTATGCTTTCGACAGGCTCGGAAAGATTCTCGAGCAGCGACTCAAGCGTTTTTCCCTCGCGTTTGAGCCGTGCGAGCTTAATGATTATTTTCGTACACAAATACGCGCCGTCATCGAGAAAATAGTTTTCCCTCATTGCCGCGTGACCCGAGGTTTCAATAGCGAGAGGACAGTTTACCCCAAGTTCGTTTTGTCTTATTGCTTCGTTTATAACATTCCTGTACCCGCGTTTAAAGCGAAGATGTCTGCCGTGGAGTTCATTTTCGATAAAATCCTTTAGTCCGCTCGAGGTAATAGAGTCGGTAACGATAAGCCCCCCGTCATTACCTTCGAGGGCGATAGACGACGCGAGAGCGACAAGCCTGTTCCTGTTTATCTCGTTTCCGCTTGAATCAACGGCGCCGCCTCTGTCAACATCGGTATCAAATATCACTCCGAGGTCAGCGCCCGCGTTCATGACCGCCGAGCAAACGGACGCCATCGCCTCCTCGTTTTCGGGGTTCGGTATATGGTTCGGGAACATACCGTCAGGTTCGAGATAAAGGCTTCCGTCCGTATCCGCGCCGAGCGGTTCAAGAACCTGCGCCGCGTAAAAGCCCCCCGCGCCGTTTCCGGCATCGACAACTATTTTAAAGCCGTCAAGCGGTCTGTCGTAGTTATCGGCATTGACGGATCTTTTTATCATTTCGCGCAGTCCCGCCGAATATTCACTCATGTAATCGTATTTTTCAATACTGCCGCCGGGAGCCTTTTCGGGAGCCATGCCGTCCTGCGCAAACTCGAGTACAGCATCAATATCCTCGCCCTCAAGTCCTCCGCCGCGCGTGAAGAATTTAAGTCCGTTTCTGTAGAACGGGTGATGGCTCGCAGTTATCTGCAGCGCGCCGTCACAGCAAAGGTCAACTGTCGTCATAAACATCGCGGGAGTGCTTGAAAGTCCGCAGTCGAGAACCTCTGCCCCTCTCTCCCTCATTACCTCCGCGCAAATAGAAAGAATATGTTCTCCGGAAATTCTCGAGTCGCGCCCGACGGAAATTTTCATCTCGCGCGCCTTTTTGCCGAGCTTTTTCTCCAGCCACAGTAAGAAGCCGCCCGCCATGGCTTTGACGGCGTCATCTGTGAGATTTACCTTATTTTCTTTATATTCTGTTGCAACACCTCTTATGTCGGTGCCGCTCTTAAACTGTTTCCATTCACGTTCCAGCATTACAAAGCCTCCGTAATCGCATCGCGACAAGCTGTGATAAATACGTTAAGCCTTTTTCTCGAGATCAAGCTCGTATCCGTTTACCGTAAGCGTCATTACATCGCCCTTTAAAAGATACGGAATACTCATGCTAAGAACTTCGCCGTCATATTTATACTTGACTACGATAGTGTCAAGTCCGTTTTCCTCGCTGAAGCTGTATATGCCGTCAATTTTCAAACTGCCCCCATCCTCGCAGAAGCGTCCCTCGCTGTCAAATGTATAAATAATATTGTCATATTCCCATGTCCCCACAACACCGTTATTCGGCTTAAAGCCGGCGGGCGGGTCAAGCGCGTATGTCTTTTCCGATTGACTGAATACTATTTTTTCATTCGCGGACTCTTCATCAGCGCCCTGCTCAGACTCACTGCAAAGGACAAGCCGGCGTCCCGAAAAGATGTCGCCCGAAAGCTCATATTTGTAGGTCATCGCGCTTCCCGTCGCGGTAAAGAACATATTTATATGGTTTTCACCGCTCTTGTCCGCAGTTGTCATATATATACCCGAGAAGGTTCTCCCTCCGTTTATCATCTCGGCCTTTGCGGCAAGGCTTTCCTTGTTTGAAAAGTATGACTTCTCGTTTTCAAAAAAGCTCATTTTTTCCTTTTCGGAGAACGCGAACTTCATCTCCTCTGTTTTTTCTGTTCCATCCGGCAGCACAAAACCGACATCGGTTCCCCAGACGCCCGTTATGTCGTTGTTAAAAAACGCATACCATACGGCGAACGCGATGACCGTAACGGCAAAAATACAAGCCGCGACAGCGAGAGTTCTGTTTTTATACGATTTAGCCGCAGTGTGGCCGGATTCTGTTTTTTCGTCAAGCTCGGGCGCATCAGCCTCGTCATCAGGCGTATTATCAGCTCTGCTTTCTTCCTCATCCGTGTTATCGGCGATGCCGACATTATCCCTTAAATCTTCCTTGTTGTCGTTAATGTCCATCGTGTTACCTCCGAATATTCTTAATACAACAGCCGAAGCTGCATTTTATCCGTATATAGTTATTATTTTAACTTAAAATTCATCGGAATACAATACCTATGCCCGATTTTATAAAAATTGTAACCTTAAACAGGAATTTATTGATATATTTCAGTTTACCGTGTCATACAATTTTATTAAAAGGGGGCGTGGGATAGTATGTTTATTGTTTCAATCAAGCCGACAAGGAAAAAAATAATAATCCTCAGCATTATCGTCGCCGCAGTAATACTTTTTGTCACAGGTATAACCTTATGCTCGTCGGACAACGCGAGCGCCGAGGGCGAAAAAGGCAGCTACAGCCTCGCGGCAGAGGGAAACACGGGGAGAATTGAATTTCTGGAGCAGTTCGGCTGGAAAACGGCAGGAAAGGCGTCCAAAACAGAGGAAATAACAATACCGTCTGAGTTTAACGAAGTATATACAAGCTATAACGAGCTTCAAAAGCAGCAGGGTCTTGATCTCACAAAATACGCAGGCAAGGAGTGTACAAAATATACATACGAAATACTCAACTATGACGGCGACAGTAAAATCGTGGCAAACCTTCTGGTTCTCGACAACAAGGTCATCGGAGGCGACATAAGCGAAAGACAAAAGGACGGCTTTATGCACACATTTTATATGATAGACAGCAGTGAAATACCATCAGCGGCAAGCGAACAGTGAATATATTTAATATACAACGTCGGCATCTCTATCCGGGGCGGGATTGAGGTGCTTTTTTATTTCCCGAGCTAACGGCGCTTACGCCCGTTTCTTTTAAATTACGAAATTTGCAGAAATATATTTGCAAAACAACTTCAAATTTATAACTTTATGTGGTATAATAAAAAAGAATGGCACATTATGTGATAAAAAAGCCTTTGAAATGATTCATACAGTTTAAAATATTCCGAACAGGGTGATCATATTTTGAATAATGAAAATTTTGAAAAGGGCGAGGATATAATCGCGGGACGAAATCCCGTCACCGAAGCTCTAAAATCAGGCAGAGCCATAGATCATATGCTTGTTTCCCGCGGCGAAGCGTCGGGCACAATGAGGGCAATAATTGCGATGGCAAAGGAACGGGAAATACCGATAAAGGAGGTCGACCCAAAAAAGCTCGACTTCATGTGCGGAAACGCAAACCATCAGGGCGTTATTGCCGTCGCCGCGGTCAAGGAGTATTCAAGCATAAACGATATACTGCGAAATGCCGAGGACAAGGGCGAGGATCCGTTTATCATCATTCTCGATAATATAGAGGATCCGCAAAACTTAGGCGCGATAATAAGAACCGCTGAATGCGCGGGAGCGCACGGAGTCATAATTCCGAAGCGCAGAGCCGCGGGCCTTACATATTCTGTCGGCAAGGCGTCCGCGGGAGCCTATGAATATATGCCCGTAGCCCGCGCGGCCAACATTCCCGACATAATAGACAAGCTGAAGGATATGGGATTATGGATATACGGAGCGGATATGGACGGCGAAACATACTGCTCATGCGACCTCAGCGGAGCGGCAGCTCTCGTGATAGGCTCTGAGGGCAAGGGACTCAGAAGGCTGGTAAAGGAAAAGTGCGATGTTCTTCTGTCGCTTCCCATGCTCGGCAAAATCAATTCCCTTAACGCGTCTGTCGCGGCCGGAATATTGATGTATGAATTTACGCGCCAGCGCCTTAATATAAAAGCTAAATAGCAAGGAGGGACAAATCGTGTCGGATAAAGATAAAAAAACTGCTGATAAATCCAAGGATATTGATTTTAACACCTTTAGCGGTATTAATGAGGAATTTGGAAATATTTTTCAGGAGATCAAGAACGACAAAAGCGAAAAAATTAACAAAGGCGAAAATAGCGATGATTCCGCTCAAGCGGTCCCTGTCAATACCGAGGATTCGTCAATCAGGGGAATATTCGGAAGAGTGAAAAAGAAAAAAGAACGCTCCTCCGCCCCGCCGGTGACGAATGATCCAAAGAAAAAGCACACATCATTGAACCTGAGCGACAGTCAGGAAATTCTCGATATAAGCAGCAAAGTAAAAAACATACAGTCACAAACAGATAAGATAGTCATTGTAGCCTCTGAGGAAAAGGGCTCAAACGGCATGACCACAATAACCATGCAGATACCAAAGCTGACCGATGACGAACTTACAAGAATAAAAAAATCGGACAGGCAAAAGCTCTCGGAGACACCTCAAAATTCCGAAACGGAAGTAAAATCAGAACCGCAGGCGGAACAAAATCCCGTTGAAAGCAAGGACGAAGTAAAAGCAGACGAATCGAGGGAAAAATCGCGGGAATACAATGAGCCTGACAGAATAGAAAATATCGGTGATATTTTTAAAAAGCCGGCTGCGGAAAAGGAAAAACCCGCCGCGACGGTATATACTGAAGCTCCTCGCGCAGAGTATAAGGAAAGACCCGCCGCGACAGAGCATCATATTGAATCTCCTCACACAGAAAAGCCCGCCGAGGTCGGCAGCACAACGCCGGAGGACTCTCCGGAGAATGACGCGC
>CAYLOD010000038.1:0-404 GCA_964385235.1 uncultured Clostridium sp. | reverse complement strand
TTTCTCGTTTCTTCTCCAAAGCGAAGGAAAAAGCGATGTACTATCTCGGGTTCGGTGATGATGACGATTTTGAGGACGACAATATATACAGCACAAGCAGCGAGATAGAACGTGTCAAAAACGCAAACCCCCTCGACTTTGACGAGGAATATAAGGAAAATATTGTTTATCAGGCTCCCGAGGAGGATAAAAAGGAAAAGAAACCCGACCTGCTGAAAGTCGCAGCTCAAAACACGGAGATTTCGGGTGTTGACGCTTCTGAAACAAAGGAATATAAATTCGTCCCCAAGAAAAAAGCCGAAACGCCCGAAACGGAGGTTGCAAAAGCTCAGGATAACGCCAAAACGCACGAAACGGAGCTTGCAAAAGCTCAGGACAACGCCGAAACGTCCGAAACGGAGCTT
>CAYLOD010000037.1:0-15930 GCA_964385235.1 uncultured Clostridium sp. | reverse complement strand
AAAGGGCTCCATTATCGGATATAAGGATTACAAGGCGGGTGATAAAGCGCCCTATGGCTCTAAGCTGACTATAACCGTAAGCCTTGGCGCTGAAAACATCGGCGGCACAAGCTCAGAAACATAATAATAAATCAAAAAGCGACCGCTTTATTCAGCAGTCGCTTTTTATATGTAATACCGGGCGTCACTTGCAAACAGCCTTCATATGCTGCTCCGTTATCTGTATCAAATTAACAAGGGCGGCGGCATACTGCGGATACTTATCCTGTATTTCCTGAGGGGAAAGCGATATTTCCTTATTCTTGAAGCCTTTCGCGGAGCTGAGTGCTTTTAAATCCACCTCGGCGTTAGTTTTAGCGACGAACATAAACGCCGACGAAAGCCCCTCCTGAAGTTCCGTACATATCGAGAACATTCCCTGAGGATTTTGCGGGTTTGCGCTGTACAGCAGTCTGAACATTTTGTATATGGAGGCCATGAGATATGATGAAACATCATTCGTCAGGTTTTTGTTTCCTGTTTTTGCGAGAATGTCAAAAATAACAAGCACAGAGTTCATTATAAGCTTTTTATTCAGATTTGTGAGAATATCGCTATGCGTCATGTACGATGTTTCATTGTCGGGGGCGTCGTCAAGCTTCAGCTTCGCGCCATGCCTGTCAGGTGTTATACCGACAAGATAATCGCAGGAAACGTCATAGTATCGTGCGATTCGGACAAGAAATTCAAGACCGCATTCCCTTATCCCTTTCTCATAATGTGACAGCAGTGCCTGTGAAATGCCGAGTTCCGCAGCGGCTTGTTTCTGGCTCAGATTTTTTTCTTTTCTCAACAATGTAATTATTCTGGGAAAATCCGTGTTCATGTCGTTCCCTCACTATTAGTAGAATACTCGGGGTTGATTATACTACAAAAATAACTGATTGTAAAGTTTTTATCACAAGGTTACAAAATTTTAACCTTTTTCAAAAAATATTTTTACAGGAGTATACTTTAAATGAAGTCATATCAAATCAACTTTATCCGCCATGGACAAACCGACGCCAACGCAAAGGGCGCGTATATCGGCTCCACAGATGTTCATCTCTCTCAGAGGGGACTTGAACAGCTCAAAAATATCCATGACAAGATAGGATACCCTCGAACGGAACTTTTAATTTCAAGCCCGTTGTCACGCTGTCTTGAAACCTGCTCCGTTATATTTCCGTCACAAAATGTCACTATCAACGGAGCGTTTGCCGAATGTGACTTCGGTGATTGGGAGGGCAAGACAGCCGCAGAGCTCGCGGGGGATAAATACTTTGCCGAATGGCTGTCAAATTCCGAGAAAAACCCTCCTCCGAACGGCGAAAGCGGCGCGGACTTCACGCGCCGTGTTTGTCTGGGCTTTGAGAGGCTTGTTAATTCATTACTAAGCTCAGGCACCTCCTCGGCGACGATCGTCACTCACGGCGGGGTGATAATGACGCTCCTCGCGGTTTACGGGATACCGCAGGCTCACAGCTATGACTGGAGAATGGACTGCGGATACGGCTATGCCGCAAGGGTTACTCCGTTTCTATGGATGCGCGATAAAATAATAGAGGTCTATGACACTGTTCCCCTGCCCCTGACGGATAAAGAGAAAAACGGAAAGGACGATTAACTTGAAAAAAACCTGTAAGCTTATTGCTTTATGCGCGTCTGTTACCATGGTGTTTTCGCATGCCGCCGGCTGCTCCGATAACAGCTCGCAGTCTGATACATCGGCGAATACGGTCGGTTCACAGAAATCGCTCTCGAGTTTCTCTCAATCAGACAGCAGCAATCAAAACGCCGCATTTAATGCCGAAAAGGTATTTAAAAATATCAGGCTTAACGACACTGTACTGCCGAACGCCTGCTCTCTTTCCGACCTTGACAGTGAATATTCATTCGGTGAAAATTACTTTCTCGGTGATGAAAAAAATCCCGGCAGGGCTTTCGGAAATATTCTCCATGACGGCGTAAAGGCTTTATCATTTGATATTTACAGCGTACCGGCTTCAGACCAAAGCGACCCTGAAAGGCTCGCAAAGGTCAGATTTGACATTCTGTCTCAATCTCGTGAAGATATAGTCGACAGTCACGCGATACTGTCTGTCGATGGTATCTCTATAGGCGACAAGGTTGATGACGTCACAAACGCTTTCGGCGCTCCCGAAAGTCTTGCGAACGGAGAATCCGCAGAGTCCTACACATATGTTGACCCTGACGACAGCAGCAAAAAAATTCAGTTTGATTTTTCAGATAAAACGGTTACGGCAGTAACAATATTTTACAGTTCGGACGATTCGTCTCCGTCATCTTAAATTGCTCAAGCCGTGCTGAATTACGTTATAGAATTTCCGGATAATTATGAGCGCGTTAAAAAGTCCGTGACAGCCTGATCGCTTCACGGACCTTTTATTGTTATGTTATTTTATTTTGCGACAGAAACTTTCTCTTCGGCCATTGTATCCTGTTTGCGGGACTTCATATTTTCTTTCGCGACGGCGAGCATCAGCTTGATCCTGTTCTCCTGATTTACTCTCGGAGCGCCGGGATCGTAATCGACAGGGTAGATATTCGCGTTATCATATTTTCTTTTAAGGGAACTTATCATTCCCTTAGCGCATATATGATTCGGCAGGCAGCCGAACGGCTGTGTGCATACAATATTCTCATATCCGCTCTCGATGAGCTCCGCCATCTCGGCAGTCAGCAGCCAGCCCTCGCCCATCTTGTCGCCGTAGCCTATCATGCCTTTTACAAGTTCCTTGGTATGAGTATAGCTTGACGGGGGCAGGAAGCCGTGATTTTCCGCGCTGTTGATGATATAGCTTTCCATCTTTGTCAGGTACTTCATAGCCTCGCTCAGGACGGTAAATTTAAGCTTGTTGCCGCCATATAGCTTATAATCCTCCAAACGGTTGTCTATCTTGAACATCGCGAAGCCCATGATCCCCGGTACGTTGACCTCACAGCCCTGATCAAGCAGGAATTTTTCAAGGTTGTTGTTGCCGAGGCTTGAATACTTGACATATATTTCTCCGACGATCCCGACCTTGATTTTGTCAACCTTATTCAGCTTTATTTCAGCGAAATCGGCAGCGATCCTGTCGAGATTTTCTTCGATCTGATTCCCCGAAAATCCTTCGCCCTTGCTCATTTCATCTGAAAGCCTGTCAATCCACTTCTGAACGAGAGCGTCGCTCTCACCCTTGCTGACCTCATATGCCTTTGTCTGATTATTAAACAGCATAAGGGCGTCGCCATAGACAATCCCCGCGAGGAAGCGTCGTATCATCGGAATAGTTATAGAAAAGCCGCTGTTTTTCTCTAATCCTGACAGATTCAGAGAAATAACGGGAACATTTTCAAATCCCGCCTTTACGAGAGCCTTTCTCAAAAGGTGGATATAGTTTGACGCGCGGCATCCTCCGCCTGTCTGCGTTATCATAAGCGCAGTCTTGTTTATATCGTATTTACCGCTTTGAAGCGCATGGATAAACTGACCGATAACAAGAATAGCGGGATAGCAGGTATCATTATGTACATATTTTAGTCCCACCTGCGCTATTTCGGGACCGTCGTCCTCCAAAAGCACATTTTTATATCCATAGTGTGTAAAGACATTTCTGACAATCGAGAAATGAATCTTCGCCATCATCGGCAAAAGAATAGTGTATTCCTTTTTCATTTCCTTAGTAAAAATAAGTCTGCCGTCCTTATCGTAAACAAGCTTTGCCATTTAAAATTCCGTTCCTTTCTAAAAATTTATTATATATCAAGCCTTTAATTTTGCTTGCTGCAGGGTCGCCAAAAGACTTCTTATGCGGATCTTTACCGCTCCTAAATTCGTTATCTCGTCGATCTTTATTTGAGTGTAAATCTTGCCGTTTTTCTCCAATATTCCGCGCACCTCGTCGGTCGTGATCGCATCGACGCCGCATCCGAACGAAACAAGCTGAACAAGGTTCATATCGGGTCTTGTCGATACATATTTCGCGGCGGAATACAGCCTTGAGTGATACGTCCACTGGTTGAGAACAGTCGTAGGAAACTTATCGACCTTACAGCTGACTATATCCTCCGAGATTATCGCTACATCAAAGCTCGCGATCAGCCTGTCGATTCCGTGATTAATTTCAGGGTCTGCATGATACGGTCTGCCGCTGAGGACGAATATGTTTTTTCCCTCGGCTTCGGCGCGTTTTATTATATCGTCGCCGTAAGCGCGGATTTTTGACATATATGTTTCATATTCGTCATACGCCGCACTCGCCGCAGCCTTGACCTCTTTCATTTCAATTCCGTCAAAATACTTCAGGAGATGCTCATACATCTTGTACGGGAAGTCCTTGCGTCTGTCAATGCCGAGATACTCACAGAAAAAGTTTACCTTTTGTATATCGCGGACATTTGCACGAATAACCTCCGGGTAGTACGCGACTACGGGGCAGTTGTAGTGGTTGTCGCCCTTTTGCTCGTCAAAATTATATGACATACATGGATAGAATATATTCTTAATGCCGTTATCGATAAGCCACTGAATATGGCCGTGCATCAGCTTCGCCGGAAAGCATACAGTATCGCTGGGTATAGTATGCTGACCGCTGAGATACAGCTTTCTCGTGGAGTACGGCGAACGAATGACCTCAAACCCGAGCTTTGTAAAAAATGTGTACCAAAACGGAAAAAGCTCATACATATTAAGCCCCATAGGTATGCCTATCTTACCTCTTTTGCCGCTCTTAGGCTCATAGCTGTCTAACAGGTTGCGCTTGTATTCATATATATTAAAGCTTTCGTCAGGCGTTCTTTTTGTAACAGGGCGTTCACACCTGTTGCCCGCAATATATTTTCTGCCGTCGCTAAAGGTATTCACGGTCAGACGGCAGTTATTACTGCACAGACCGCAGTTTACCATAGCTATTTTGTGGAAGAAACTGCCGAGAGCGTCACGCTTTATGATAGTACTACTGCCATTTCCCTTAGATATATCCATAGCGTAGAGAGCCGCGCCGTACGCGCCCATCAGACCGGAGATATTGGGGCGGACGACCTCTCTGCCCGTTTCCTTTTCAAAGACACGCAGAACCGCGTCATTGAGGAACGTACCGCCCTGAACGACTATCCTGCTGCCAAGCTCACTCGCGGAGGAAACCCTGATAACCTTATAGAGCGCGTTCTTTACAACGCTTATAGACAGTCCCGCGGAAATATCCTCGATAGTCGCGCCGTCCTTCTGAGCCTGCTTGACAGATGAGTTCATAAACACCGTACAGCGTGAGCCGAGGTCAACGGGCTGTTTTGCGAGAAGTCCAAGCTCAGAAAATTCCTCAACAGAATATCCGAGCGTATTCGCAAAGGTTTGCAGGAATGAGCCGCAGCCCGACGAGCAGGCCTCGTTGAGAAATATATTATCAATCGCCCCGTTATGTATCTTAAAGCATTTTATATCCTGACCGCCTATGTCAATGATAAATTCGACATCGGGCATAAAGCTCTTTGCCGCCGTCAGGTGGGCGATCGTTTCAACCACTCCTATATCAAGGCTGAAAGCGTTCTTGATAATCTCCTCGCCATAGCCTGTGACAGCGGAGGAAACTATATTTATATCGGGATTTATCTCGTAAATTTTTTCGAGCATTTCCCTGACTATCGGCACGGGATTGCCGCTGTTTGATTGATACTGAGAAAAAAGTATTTTCTTATCCTCCGAAACGACCGCTGCCTTTACGGTCGTAGAGCCGGCGTCTATTCCTATATACGCCTTGCCCTTATAACCTTTCAGTTCGCCTGCTTCTACCCTTGCCTTTGCGTGGCGCGCCTTAAACTCCGCAAGTTCCTTTTCATTTTCAAAAAGCGGACTGTTAAAGGCAAAGTTGCCGCTTCCCTTATACGCTTTAACCTTTGAGATTACCTCGTCAAAGTTTATCCTCTCGTCGGCGCATAGAGCCGCTCCCATTGAAACATAATAAAGCGAATTTTCAGGGCAGATACCGTCAACCTTGAGAACCTCGTCAAAGCTCTTTCTGAGCTCCGGCAGGAATGTGAGAGGCCCGCCAAGGTAAATTATTTTACCCGCGATCTCGCGTCCCTGGGCAAGACCCGCTATAGTCTGATTGACGACCGCCATAAAAATGCTCTTGGCTATATCCTCCTTACGGGCGCCCTGATTGAGAAGCGGCTGAATATCGCTTTTTGCAAAGACGCCGCACCTTGACGCGATAGTATATGTCTTTTCACATTTTTTCGCCAGCTCGTTGAGCTGATCAATAGGGACATTGAGAAGCGTCGCCATCTGGTCTATAAACGCTCCCGTACCTCCGGCGCAGGAGCCGTTCATTCTGACGTCCATACCGCCTGTGAGAAAGAGTATCTTCGCGTCCTCTCCGCCAAGTTCGATTATAACGTCCGCACTGTCTATAAATGTATTTGCGGCTACTCTCGTAGCGTAGACCTCCTGAACAAAATCTATGCCGCATTTCTCCGCCACGCCCATTCCGGCGGAGCCCGACATTGCAAAGTAAGCGTTTTCCGCGCCCTTGATATTACGTCTGATGTTTGAGAGAATATCCGCGACTTTTTCGGTTATTTGCGAATAGTGTCTTTCATATGTTTTATATATAAGTTTATTATTATCGTCAAGTACAGCGCACTTGATAGTTGTTGAGCCTATGTCCAAGCCTATCTTCAACATTTCCGTGCCTCAGTCCCCTCTTGTTAAAGGTAATAAATAACTCAATAATGACACAAGCTATATTACGCCATATAAAAATCAACGTTAAACTATTATACAATATAAGTCGAAAATTGTAAACATATTATTATTAAATACTTTTATACGGGTTTAATTGCCGGCAAGAAATAATTATCATTCCGGCTAATGATTATATTATAAACCATAACCTTTTTAATTCCGATACAGAAATTAAAATCATAAAATGCGTGTAAATCCTGTCAGGATATTGAATTTTTGGTCTGATTGTTATATACTGCTATTATAAATGTAAAAATTTGAGTTTAAATACGGGAAGAGTCCCGCGGCTGCAAATATATTTTTATATAAAATAGCGGAATGATCGTCTGTCTTTCGCGGTAAGGATAAAACATGAACTTTTTGTATAAAAAACTGAAAAAGCACAGAAGGATTATCCTTTTTCTATGCGACTTCTGCCTTTGGAACGTATCATACTATATATCATTTGTAATAAATAAAGAGAGCTTTGTTCTAAAGGGCTGGGAAGAACCGTTTATGTGGGGGCTTCTCTTCGTAAATATTATATTTACCATAGTTTTTCTCTGCTTTAAGCTTTATGACAAGATGTGGCGTTATGCGGATATTGAGGACTTCTTCTATTCAGGCATAGCCTCCCTGACAGCCAATCTTGTCTTTATGTTGTTCACCATGTTAATAGGCACGGAGGAAAACCGCCTCAACTACGGAGCGAGGATATATATTATCATGGCTCTGATGTCAACTTTCCTTACCCTGATGTTCCGTCTTGTCTATAGATTAAACAAAATCCTCGGGCGCAGAAGCGGAGAAAAGAAAGAAAAGCGGCGGCTTATGATAGTCGGAGGCGGCGAGGGCGCGGCTACCGTACTCAGTGAGCTTGCGAAATCTCCCGAAAACGAGTATATACCCATATGTATTACCGACGACGACCCCGAAAAAATCGGAAGAAGAATCGCGGGAGTCAAGGTGGAGGGCACGACATATGAGATACCCGAAATATGCGAGCGTGAGGATATAGAGGTAATACTCTTTACAATATCGCAGATAAACACAGCCGACAAAAAGCGTATTCTCGATATTTGCGCGAAAACCCACCTCGAAGTAAAGATCATCTCAAACGTTTACGGACTGCTTACCGAGGGAGTTCCATTCACCTCCAAGATCCGTCAGGTCGAGGTCGAGGATCTGCTGGGCCGCGAGCCTGTCGTATTCGATACCGAAAAATACGGGTCATATATTAACGGCAAGACTGTCCTCGTAACGGGCGGCGGCGGCTCTATCGGCTCAGAGCTTTGCCGTCAGATAGCGAGACTGTCCCCGAAAAAGCTCATTATACTTGATATATATGAAAACAATGCCTATGAAATTCAGCAGGAGCTGATAAGAACACACCATTCGGAGCTGAATCTCGATACGCAGATAGCGTCGATCCGCGACAAAAAGAAGCTTGAATATATTTTTCAGCATAATGATATTGACGTTATCTTTCATGCCGCCGCGCACAAGCATGTTCCCCTCATGGAAACAACGCCCGAGGAAGCGGTCAAAAATAATGTATTCGGCACGCTGAACCTCGTATGCCTTGCCGACAAATACAACGTGCAGCAGTTCGTTCAAATATCGACCGATAAAGCCGTTAATCCGACCAATATTATGGGCGCGACAAAGCGCATCTGCGAAATGATAGTTCAGACAATGGACAAGCAGAGCAAGACAAAATTCGTAGCCGTAAGGTTCGGCAACGTTCTCGGCTCTAACGGCTCGGTAATACCGCTTTTTAAGGAACAGATTCAGGAGGGCGGACCCGTTACGGTTACGCATCCCGATATTATCAGGTATTTTATGACTATACCTGAGGCGGTTTCTCTCGTTTTGACAGCGGGCGGCCTTGCAAAGGGCGGAGAAATCTTTATTCTCGATATGGGCGAGCCCGTTAAGATTCTGACGCTTGCGGAAAACCTTATACGTCTTTCGGGTTTCAAGCCATATGAGGATATTGATATTAAATTCACGGGACTGCGCCCCGGAGAAAAGCTCTATGAGGAGCTGCTTCTTAACGAGGAGGGCATGAAAAAGACAAACAGCAAGAAAATATATATCGGCAAGCCTATCGAGATGGATGTTGATATGTTCAAAAAGAATCTTGTAAAGCTGAAACTTCTCGCGTTCAGGAACAATAGGGAGGGTATCGAAAATCTGATCTCCGAAATTGTCCCGACCTTTAACCATCAAAAAAACGAATAGCGCGTTCCGCTGATTTCAGAGTGCATACAGCGCGAAGGGCCTCCGCGAAAGCTTTTGCGGAAGCCCTTTTTATTATGGAATCAATTTTTTAAATCCCTTACGGCGGGACCGTTTATCAGCTTTCCGTCCTTTTCAAAGCGGGAGCCGTGACACGGGCAGTCCCATGTCTGCTCCTCCTCGTTAAACTTCAGCCTGCACCCCAAATGTGTGCATTTTCTTTCCTTTTTACTGAAAAGCCCCTCGCCCAAGCCCTTGACAGACTGTCCGATGTCCGCCAGCAGGGCTTTGGTTCCCACAGCGTGAAGCCTTTGCGGAGTGTACAGATTTTCAAAGTCGTTTGCGCGGCCGCAAATCATATCCGCGATTATTTCCGAGGCAAGCATTGAGGAAGTCATTCCCCATTTGTTAAAGCCCGTTATAACGTACAGGTTCGGTGAATGAATACTGTATCTGCCGATAAACGGTATACCGTCATGCGTCATACAGTCCTGGGTTGACCATGTACAGCGCACACTGCCGTTGGGGAAGTCTATATGCGCGTCACGCCGCAGGTTTTCGGCGTTTTTACGGGCATCATCTCCCGTCCTGTGAACCTCTCCCGTCACCAAAACAGAGTTTTCAAAATTTCTGAACGAATGTCCGCCGTCAAAGCCGTAATAGATGCCGTCAAGCTTCGCGGCGCCCTCCACAGCCTCGACATAAGCGCGTTCACGATGCTGACGCATAAAGTAAAAGCCCGGAAAATTTATTACGGGATAATTTGTAGCCATAACAATATTATCGGCGCGGACCTTGCCGTTTTCACATATCACCCTGTTAGCTTCAACATCGATGACCCTGCTTTTTTCATATATTGTCAGTTTGTCGGATATTGCCTTTGCAAATTTCATGGGGTCGAACTGAGCCTGACCGTCCAGCCTGAGAGCGCCCTCGGTTTTAAAGGGAAGCGGCGTATCCTCGACTATATCCGTCATAACGCCGATCTTGCGCATAGCCTCCGCCTCATGCTCAAGGGAGCGCCTGTCATGAACGGCATACAGATAGCCGGGAACGGTTTCAAACGCGCACTCGATTTTTTCCTTATCAATTATCTGTTTAAACTTTTCGACAGCCGAAAGATTGCTTGCAGCATAACGACGAGCCGCTGTTTCACCGACTTTATCATACAGCCTTGAATATATCAGTCCGTGCTGAGCGGTTATTTTAGCGGTCGTTCTGCCTGAAACGCCCGACATTATTCTGTCCGCCTCGAGAACTATAACATTCAGTCCCCGCCTTTGAAGCTCATATGCGGTCAGAAGCCCCGCGAGTCCCGCTCCGATAACCGCCGCGTCGGCGATAAGATTTTCCCTTAGCGCGGGTCTGCGGCGAATACCCTCCGAATCCCAGCAAGTTTCCATATTTTAATCCCCGCACTCTCAATAATTTTTTGCTTGAAGCTCAAAATAGCTCTGCTTATGCTTGCATACAGGACAAATCTGCGGGGCGGTTTTGCCCTTGTGCAGATGGCCGCAGTTCCTGCATACCCAGAGCTGTTCGCCGTCCTTAGTAAATACCTTTCCCTCTCTTAGGTTTATCTGCAAGGCTCTGAAGCGCTCCTCGTGACTGCGTTCTATCCCGGCAACCATTGACATAATCTCCGCGATCTCCGAGAAACCCTCCTCGCGGGCAATATCAGCAAATTCCTTGTACATTTCGCTCCACTCGTAGTTTTCACCGTCGGCGGCATCTTCAAGAGCGTTAACGGTTGACGGCATCGAACCGCCGCGCAGATATTCAAACCATATTTTTGCGTGAGCTCTCTCGTTATTCGCCGTTTCCTCAAATATATCCGCTATCTGCTCATAGCCCTCCCGGCGCGCGTTTTGAGCGTAAAAGGTGTATTTGTTTCTTGCCTGAGATTCGCCCGAAAAAGCCGTAAGGAGATTTGCCTCCGTTCTTGATCCCTTTAATTCCATGAAAATTCCCCCTTTAATAATTCTGATATAATTTTTGGGAAAATTCATGCCGATTATACACCGTCTTATAAATTTATTGGATTAAGCAATATGTCCGCACGCCTTTTGACAGGGACACGCCTTGACAGGACTGCTGTTAAAAATAAAAAAGGCAGCGGTTTTTCGCTGCCCGAAACAAAAAATTTACATTTCAAAATTCCGGTAAAGAGCAATCACCCTGCCCAAAACAATGACCTCGTCCGAAATGATAGGAGCATAGTCGGGGTTGTGCGGCTGAAGTCTGACATGGCCGTCCTCCATATAGAATGATTTTACAGTCGCCTCGTCGTCTATCATGGCGACGACCGTTTCGCCGTTCTCCGCGACAGGAGTTTTCTCGCATATGACAATATCTCCGTCGAGAATGCCTATATCCCTCATGCTTTCACCGATAACACTCAGCGCGAAAAGCTCGCGACCCGCGCGTTTGCTTTCGGGATAGGGAACATATCCCTCAATATCCTCAAACGCGAGTATCGGCAGACCCGCCGTGACCTTGCCGAGTATTGGGATCTGAACGACTCTTTCCTCACCGACGATGTGAATTGAGCGGTTCAGCCCCTCGTCGCGCGTTATGTAGCCCATCTCCTCGAGCGCCTTCAGGTGTGAATGTACAGTCGAGGTCGAACGCAGACCTGTCGCGGCGCAAATTTCGCGAACAGACGGCGGCACTCCCTCACTCACTCTCTCTTTAAGAAAATCCAAAATACGCTCCTGACTTTTACTAAGCTTTTTCATCACTTAATGCACCCCTGAAAATAATAACTTTTGTCTTTGTTTCTTAAGCCACCCTGACGCGGTAAAAATAATTTTGATAATTCAATTCCCGATTCCCGCGGTACTTTTTATTTTAAGCGCAAGCTCCTTATACGGGACAGCCCTTATACGGTTATATGACATAATCGCCCCGGCACAATTCCGATCGCGTGAGATAATCCCCGGCGGAAACGTTTTTAACGATCGTTCACTATGCGCTGTCCGAATATTTGTTGGAATAATTATATCACTCGCCTGTGAGTATGTCAAACAGTAGTTTGGTTTTTCGATTAAATTATTCCTTTCTTTTTCTGCCCGCAAAGAAAGTAATAAAATAAATTACGGCTGCGAAAAGAACAATCGTTCCTCCCGCCGACGTCCCGAAATAGTAAGACGAAATAAGTCCCGCGACGCCCGACAGCATAGAAAACAACACAGATGTAACATGATACGAGCGCATTGAGGAGGAAACATTTCTTGCCGCGGCGGCAGGTAAAACAAGCAGAGAGTTTATTATCATTATGCCGACCCATTTAATAGAAATCGTAACAAGCAGAGCTATCATGATGACAAACAGGTTATTATACAGGCGTACCTTTACGCGCTTGCTTGAGGCAAGGTCAGCATTGACGCTCGCGAGCAGCAGCTTGTTGAAAATAAGCGCCCATATCAATACCGCGGCGACAAGAACTATCGCGAGCAAAAGCAGCTCACTTTGTGAAATTGCCAGAATGTCGCCTATAAGGTAGTTGGAGTATTTTGTAAAGCCGCCGTTTGCCGAAAGCAGTACAACGCCGAGCGAAACTCCAATCGCGGAAAATACGCCTATAATAGTATCGCTCGAGGCAGATCCGGACTGTATAATACCCGTGATACACAGAGCGAACAAAAGCGCGAAGCCCACCATTGAAATCATGTAATTGTCTATTCCGAGCAGCACTCCGATGGCGATACCCGTCAAAGCGGAATGTCCGAGAGCGTCCGAAAAGAATGAAAGCTTGTTGTTGACTATCATAGTACCCGTAAATCCGAGCAGAGGCGTCAGCATCAGAACAGCTAAAAGCGCGTTCTTCATAAAATCATATTCCGCCCAGTCGAACGGAAGGAGAAAATCCATAACAGCATATATTCCGTCCATTATATGATGCCCTCCTCGCCGAGTCCGAATGCCTCTCTGACTTCCTTGTGTTTAAGTATATTTTTTGCGCTGTCCGTCAGGACTACCGTTTTGTCCACAAGCGCCGCTTGTGTACAGTATTTTGTAACGTGTCCGAGGTCATGTGAAACAAGCAGCACAGGCATATGATATTCACTCCTGAGAGATGTCACGAGTTCATAAAAGGAGCTTATTCCCCGCCTGTCAAGCGCGGAAACAGGCTCGTCGAGCAGCAGCACATCGGGCATGGGGTCGAGAGCGAATGCAAGAAGCACACGCTGAAGCTCTCCGCCCGAAATCCTGCCGAGCGGCTTGTCGATCAATTTTTCCGCGCCGACGAGGGACAGCATCTCCCGCGTATGGGCGAGTTTTTCCTTTTTGTGCCTGAACCACACGGGCATTACTCCCGAATTAGCGCAAAAAAGGTCGGAAACAGTCAGCGGCGTCCCTCTGTCAAAGCTCAAGGACTGCGGAACGTAGCCTATTTTCGGCTGTGCTATTTGCTTGCCCTCGCTGTTAAAGTATGTAACAGTTCCCGTATGTGGTATGCGGTTCATTATGGCTTTAAGCAGGGTCGTTTTTCCCGCGCCGTTTCTGCCGATAAGCGCGGTTATCTCACCATGCTTGACCTCAAGACTTACATTTTCAAGTACGTCCTGAGTGCCTCTTGTGACGGAGAGATTTTCTATTTTGACACTGCAGTGACAGTTTTTATGTTTATCAACCATGATTTAATTCCTTTCGTATTATGAAAGCGCTTTTTTCAGGACTTTCAGATTGTTTTTCATCATAGTTATATACGCGTCCTTATTCATCTCACCGCTTACGCCGGGATCAAGCGTATATACACGAGCGTCGGTTTCGGCGGCTATAACGTCAGCCGAGGTTTCAGGATACTGCGGCTCAACGAAGAGAGCATGGACCCCTGTTTCATTGACAAGGTCGATAATATCCGCCAAATCGCGGGCGCTCGGTTCGCTTCCCGGTTCACGCTCGATAACGCTTGCTATATTGAGGTTAAACTCCTCGGCAAAGTAGTCGAACGCTTCATGAAAGGTTATTATATCTCTGTTGGAAATATCGGCAAGGCCTTCCTCCATTTCGCTTTTTAAGGCTTTAAGCTTACTGATATACCTATTGCTGTTGTCTTTGTATTTATTTTCATTTTTCGGATCAAGCTTAATAATTCCGTCTGTTATGTTTTCAACCTGAGATATGCAGTTCGCGACAGAAACCCACAGGTGAGAGTTGTATTCTCCCTCGTCATGCTCATGCTCATCGTGATTATGTTCGTCGGCTAACAGTTCTATTCCGACGCTTGAGTCAATAATTTTAAGCCCGTCGATTCTCTCCGCCACGTCACCGATAAAACCCTCCATACCCGCGCCGTTAATTATGAAGGCGTCTGATTTCTCTATATTTCTCATGTCCTCCGTAGACAGCTTAAAGTCATGCAGACAGCCGGTCTGTTCCTGAGCCATGCACTCAAGGCTCACGCCCTCTATCCCGTCGGTAATGTTGAGAGCCATTATATATACAGGATAGAAAGACGCAAGGATATGAAGCTTTTCGCTTTTGTCCTTTCCGCGTATGCAGCCCGATAACAAAACAAGAGATAAAGAAAGCAGAACAACTGCTAATTTTTTCAATTTATCACCACACAAAACAGTCGTTCTATATATAATACCGTTAAACCCGCCAAAAGTCAACCGGACTTTTTCAGCAAACGCGAACCGCTCAGACCGAGTTGATTCCACGGCGGAATTCGGGCTGCATTCGAGGCGGCGGGACGGGACCCGGCGGGACGGGGCCCGATGGGACGGAGCCCGGCGGGACGGGGCCCGATGGGACGGAGCCCGGCGGGACGGGATCCGGGGGAAAACATTTAGCGCTTTAGCGGGGGAATTAAATCCTCCACTGAAGCGCTAAAAATTACTTCGCAATTTCGGCAGATTGTTTAAAACGCAATTAAATAATTTTCCTTGATTATTTTGGACAAACAGGTTTGGACAAACAGGCGTTGTTTGTTTTATCCGAATACAAGCTCATAAGCGATGGCAATGGTTTCTCTCAAGTGATATGTCGCCAAAAGATAAAGCGGAGTATCGGCGCTTATGGCGCCTGTGGGTGTAAGCCCTGCTTTTTTGGCAATTATACCTGCTCTTAACTCATGAAATCCGTCTGTCGCGATCGCTATATTTTTGCTTAAGCCTTGTTTTTCAATTATTTTCATTGAAAATTCAAGGTTTTCCTCGGTGGTGCCTGACCTGTCCTCACGAAAAATCCTTTCCTTTGCTATGCCGTGTTCTGTTAAATAATTAAACATACACTGCGCTTCACTGATGTCTTCGTTTGCGCCCTTGCCGCCCGAAACGATACATACGGCAGTTTTATTGCTGTTAAGATAGTCGAAAGCCGCCTCCAATCTTTTATGTAGCATTAGGCTTGGTTCTGTTCCTCTGACCTGACAGCCGAGCACGATGACCGTAGAGTCGGAATCGGGGGATTTATTCGCGGCGGTGATAATAAATCCCGAAATGACGGCTATATAAGCTAAGCCTATGGCAAACACGGCGCATATTATTCTGAAAACCCATTTAACAAAACTATTCCTGCGCATTTTTTTCAACAGTATTCTAATCTTCTCAAAGAACAATGTGATAATTAAGCCCGGCAAACATAAAAAACAGCCGAAAATATTGCCGATATTTATTATACCAATTCCCATGGGTATTAAAAACCAAATAAACATTCCCCCAAAAACAAGAGAAAGAGCAATTCTGACTATTAAAGAAAATTTTTTCATAGCTATCATTCCCGCCATAAAGTATTTTCAAAATATATTAAATCTTGAATTGTCATAATAGCCTGTAACCATGCAAGCTAAAAACATACTTGTTTCCGCATAGAAAGAATAAAACGCCGCAAGCCCCTGAAAATAAAGGTTTGCGGCGTTGCTTTCTGGCGTCCCCGAGGCGATTCGAACACCCGGCCTTTCGCTTAGGAGGCGAACGCTCTATCCTGCTGAGCTA
>CAYLOD010000036.1:5586-16444 GCA_964385235.1 uncultured Clostridium sp. | reverse complement strand
CTTATCGGCGTCGAAGTTTTTTGACATATGTCAAAAAACGACTTCGCGTCTTGCCCGCGGGGGCACCCCGCCGCGTCTTGCTTGCGGGGGCACCCCGCCGCGAGGGGACGAAGTTACCAATTAACTGCCGTGCGCTAATCAAGTACTGACTTCCTGCGCGGCACATTGCAGACCCTTATCGGCGTCGAAGTTTTTTGACATATGTCAAAAAACGACTTCGCGTCTTGCCCGCGGGGGCACCCCGCCGCGTCTTGCTTGCGGGGGCACCCCGCCGCGAGGGGACGAAGTTACCAATTAACTGCCGTGCGCTAATCAAGTACTGACTTCCTGCGCGGCACATTGCAGACCCTTATCGGCGTCGAAGTTTTTTGACATATGTCAAAAAACGACTTCGCGTCTTGCCTGCGGGGGCACCCCGCCGCGTCTTGCCCGCGGGGGCACCCCGCCGCGTCTTGCTTGCGCTCTCTCGACGCGGGTGGGGGAAGTTTATTCGGCGGCGCTTTTAACTGTAACGATGAAGCCGTCTACATTGTTGCCGGAGATTTCGCATTCGCAGTCCTTGGGTACGGCGAATTGAGTTACGTCGCCCTCCTCGTACGCTTTTTCGTACCACATACACCAAGTTTCGCCGGCTGCGGAGCTTACCACAAGCGGGTTATCCTTTGTGTTGCTTTTTATCCTGTCAATATATTCCTCAAGACAAAGATTTTTTTCGCGCATATACAGCGCATGGGGAACGCCCACATAGCGATAGTGCCACGGCTCGTAATCATATTTTGTTATATCGACTTTATCTTCGGGGTACCTGACAATAAATCCGTAATTCGCGCAGTTGTCGAGGAACCACTGTGTATCTCCCGTTCCGTCAAAGCCTATTCCCGCAGCATTATTGCTTAAACGGTCGAGGTCAAACACAAAACCGGTCTGGTGGTCGCTGTAGCCCGGAGGCGCGACGAGATCCTCTCCGTTTTCCGGGTTATTGTTAAGCTCCGCGTCATATAGCGATTTTTGCGTTTCATAGCTTCTGTACGCGCAGGCGACAAAAATATCATTAGTGCCGTAAATGTCGTAATAATCATCGAACATTTTGTTTGTGGCATCAACTATTGATTTGTTTATCATAACGCTCGCGTCAGAAACTCCGTAGGTGGACGACTTGACTTCAAAAAGAGAAACCGGGTCTATTCCGTCGATATGGGAAGGATAGTCCTTGTTTACAAGAATCAGACTCCCGGTATAAATATCGCTGTTGTTTACCTTTACCGCGCGCTGCGTTCCGTCGAGCTTTGGCGGAGGCTGCACCTTGACGGCGGCGGACGACTCGCTTTTTGAAATTTCATTTTTGCCGCTGCTTTCCGTTTTATGGGTCACAGGCGAATCCGCGGCAACCTCGGCTTTTGGCCGCAGAAAATAAACCGCGGTAAATATGACGCAGATAACCGACAATATTATCAGCATAACGCGAAACTGTTCCTTTGTTTCCGAATCAAAGAATTTTTTGTTCAAAACAGTACCTCTTTCCGATTAATCCTATTTAAGAGCTCATCAAAGCCGCTCTCATTCGTATGTATCTATTATATCCGATTCGCGGGATATATTTCGTCCTGTCTGAAAAAAGCACAATACTCACTGAATACACCTTGCTATTTTATTATATCACAAACAGTAAAATCAGTCTATCCCCAATTTTTCAACATTATTCTCATGTCGGGCGGCAGTTGATTGACGGCGTGATATTTGATATAATAAGGGAAATAATAATTACGGGAGATCTGTTATGAAGATTTTGCATACGACTCCGAAAAGCGACGGATTCCATATGCCCGCCGAGTTTGAACCGCACTATGGCTGTATAATGATATGGCCCGAACGCGGCGACTCATGGCAGTACGGCGGTTACGCCGCCCGAAAGGCGTTTATAAACGCCGCCCGCGTTATCGCCCGTTCCGAACGGCTGACTGTATTAGCCTCCGAAGCGCAGTATAATAACGCGCGGGCGATGCTCCCCGGTAATATCCGCGTCGCGGAGATGTCAGCGGACGATTCATGGGCGAGAGATACCGCGCCGACATTTCTTACAAACGGCAGTATCATACGGGGCGTCGACTGGGGCTTTAATGCGTGGGGCGGACTTGTTGACGGTCTGTACTTCCCATGGGAGCGCGACCGCCAGCTCGCCAGAAAGCTGTGCGACCTGTATGATATTGATATATACGATATGCGCCGCTTTATACTCGAGGGCGGCTCTGTACATTCAAACGGCAGAGGAACTGTACTCACGACAGAGGAATGCCTTCTGAGCGCGGGCAGAAACCCGAATATGAACAAGAGCGAAATCGAACAGCTTCTCAAGGACGCGCTCGGCGCGGAAAACGTCATATGGCTTCCGTACGGAATATATAACGATGAAACAAACGGCCATGTCGATAATATCTGCGCGTTTGTGTCCGAAACAGACGTTGTACTCGCGTGGACAGACGATAAAAGCGACCCGCAGTTCGAGCGTTCTTCCGCCTGCCTTGAAACGCTGCAAGACTCCGTCACCGCGCGCGGTGAGAAAATTAACGTGCATAAGCTCCCGCTGCCCGCCCCCGTCTTAATAACAGAGGACGAATGCGGCGGTCTGGACACTATAGACGGCCTGCCGGCAAGAACTCCGAACGAACGCCTCGCGGCGTCATATGTGAACTTTTATATATCTAACGGCGCTGTTGTTATGCCGTTTTTCAACGACAAAAACGACGAGCCCGCCCGTAAAATATTGCGGGAGCTTTTCCCGACACGCGAGGTCGAGGGTATATATGCCCGCGATATTTTAATAGGCGGCGGCGGCTTTCACTGCCTTACTCAGCAGATAATATCCCCTTAAAGCGCCGAACGGCAAATCGTAAACATTGAACATATAAAAAGGCAAGCCGGCCGCGTACAGCCGACTTGCCTTTTTTTACAATGTATCTTCAGCGTGCTTTATCCGTTTACTGATTTCTGTTTTTTCCGCAGCCGCAGCCGTCCTCAAGCTCCGTTGAGCGAGGCGGGAAAAATTCGTCCGTCGGAAAATCAATCCTGCTGAACAGCTCGCACGGATTGTCGCACGACGTCACACACTCTTTTTCGGGAATGCAGAAATCATATACGGGTATCATTATCTGAACATTTCTCTCCATCTGAACAATAGTGAATATGCCGATAGTCACAAGAGCTTCCTTGTGATCGCAGCCGTCACCGTTTCTGCCGTTCAGATCCTCGCGGAAACTGCCGCCGAATTTTTCACATATAAATTCGGGAATCCTGCACGGGGGAGCGCTCAGGCTCTTTTTCTCGCAAAGCCTCGCGGACAGTCCTATCGGCTCGGCTACCTGAACAACAGCTTTCGGGAGATTGCTGACGGGCATATTCTGCCTGTCGTAATCATCATCCTTAAAGTTTGAGCTGAACACCTTTACGTTGCCCTCGCTGCCGTACAGTATGACCTTTTTGCTGAATACGGACAGCCCCGAAACAGTTACGGGCATTACCGCGGGCTGTACGCAGACGTCAAGTGATACGTCAAAGAAAAACGTCATATCAACGGAGTAAAAGCCCTTGTGGAACGGTACGGGCTCAAGGTCAATAAGTACGGTTATAACCGAAACGTCGCGCAACCTTACGCTTGATGCTTTATCGACTATTTCCTGCGCTGAAGACAGGAAATATACAGGCAGATCCTCAAGGCAGTCCTTGTCGCCGCAGGAATCGTAAACCCTCTGAGCATCTATACATACCGGCTCGGTGCAGTTGTCTGAGCCGCTCCGTTCGCTCGCCTCTCGTGTGTCAAATTCATTTTCGGGCATATAAAAAGCTCCTTTCATACTTTTAATTGCAATAACATAGTATGTGGAGCTTCATATTTTGTGATTATAAAAATTGACGAATATCCTGCGCGAGCTTTTCCTCGAGCGTCACTAGCCTTTTGGTTATATCCTTTGAACGCTCGTCCGCCGCTTTGTACTGGTTCAAATACCGGCTGAGCGACTTCACACCCATATTGCACCCGTCGGTTATAAGGTCGGCAACGGTGTTGTCAGATCCGTTCACCGCGAGCTTTACGTTCGTCTTGAGCCACGACATGCCCTTAGTCATCGTGTTGGGATCCTTGCCGTCGTCGTGAAACTCGTCCAAAAGGACCTGTATCTCGTTCTCAAGCTTCTCATGGTCATTTTTGCACCTGTCGAGATACTTTTTCATGTCGCGGTTCTCTACATAGTCCATAACCTCATCTATCGAGGAAACTCCCATCTTTATTCCCGCGTCACATTCCCTTAAAAGCCTTATCGTATCCTGTTCTATCATAAACTGACAGCTCCTTTTCAATATATTTATATAAGTAGTATGCCGCCGATTCGCCGATTTATAACCCGGTCGAACGGAAAAGTTATTCGGCTGAATCTGTCGAAAATAAAAAATGCCAAGTTTGGAAGAAAATTTGTCAAGAATACTTGACAAATTGGCAGATGTATGGTAATATATATTTACATTAAGAGAAACAAAAGCAAGAGGTCGTTTAAGGCGGGTTTTATGATATGAATAAACAGGAAATACTTGCAAAAAATAAACGTGACGGCCTTGACGAACGTGAACAGACGGTTTATAACCACTCATTCGGGTTTGGGGCGGTAGTTGTCGCTATACTCTGTCTTGTTTTCAGTGTTTATAAGGCGTTTCACGGCGAAATTTTTTTTGAGTTCGGTGCGATCATGACAGCATATCTCTCAACCACATTTTTTTATCAATATAAAAAGCTCAAAAAAATGCCGTATCTTATTTCGGGCATTGTTTGTTGTATTATCGCTGTTGCTTGTATGGCAGCGTTTGTGGTATTTGAGTGATGGGTACGCCGTTAGAGCTTCAGAACCGGCTAAGAGTAGCGCGAGCCGAGAAAAAAATTTCTCAGGGTGAGCTCGCCGACATGGTCGGGGTTTCACGCCAAACTATCAGTTCAATAGAAAATAATCAGTTCTGCCCCAGCGCAAAACTGGCGCTTCTCTTGTGTGTCGCTCTTGACAAAAAGTTTGAGGATCTGTTTTTCTTTGAACTTGACGAATAAAACCGCTTACTCCTAACTTAATCATAATTTTCTCCTAAAGCAAAAATCCGACTGCATATTTATAATCAGCAGCCGGATTTTTGTGCTTATTGTGTGCTATATCGCGCTATTGCGCTATATTTATTTTTACTTTGAAATCTTTGAAATATTTTTATAAGTAATGTTGCCTGTGTGCCGAGCAGAACGTAATTTGCGCACGGCAGTTCATTGGTAATTTTGTCCACTTTCGGGAATAAACTTCTCCTGCCGATGTCGAGCGAAAGCGAGCGATTACGCGACTTTCGAGCGGAGGTACTCCGCCGCGAAGTCGTTTTTTGACATTCGGCGAAAAACTTCGATACTGACAGGGGACGCCTGTGTGCCGCACAGCGGGCAAATAATAAATAAGCGAAACAAGGTTAATATAACTTATCGAAGAAAACACGCGAGAGAAGACAACTCAAAGTTTTTGCCAAGCTTTTTTCAAAAAGCGGGTCAAGCGTTATTTGGTGTTTTTTACTACCTCTTTCAGGTTGTTGTTTATGATTTTCATCTGAGTGTAAATGTCCGAAAGCTTGTATTCGCCTCTGATGAGCTTTTTTATCTCGCGGTCGTTTTTGTCGTAATCCGAGGAATCTATCACGATGGTGTCAAATCCGCTCGGGGCATAGCTGCATGAATATTCCAGATCCATGTTTTGATATGTTTCCGTTACAGTTACCTTGATCTCCTCCTCGCCGATGTTCGGGGCATACATTTCCCCGTGATACTTTGACGAGAGAACAGATTTGTGGTCAAATTCAGCGGTACAGGAATTCAGCTTATCGAACTTAAACGTTATATACTCTGTGCGCACGGCAAGATACTTTTTGCCGTTTTCGGTGATTATGCTTGAATCATAGCCGAGCCCGGCGAACTCCTTTTCGTAGGAGGAATAATTATCTATCAGGTCGTTTGTATCGCTTGCGAGAGATGGATCATTGTTCATCTTAAACATAAGCAGCGCGAACGGCAAAAATATAACCAATAAAAGCACCAATACGATTATAGGCATCTTCTTGTTCATATGTAAGCCTCTCCTCTGATAATAAATCTTTCACTTATTTTATCATACTTTTGAACCGGGTAAATACAAAATCCGCAATTTTACTCAAGAAACATTTTCAGAACCTCAACGGATCTTTGCGCGGCGGCGCGGCAGAATGCCATATACTCGACGCTGTCGTCCCCGCCGCTCATGCTGTCGGAAATCGAACGCAAAATCGCAAAAGGCACGTCGTTAATAAAGCACACCTGCCCTATGCTGCCGCCCTCCATCTCACAAACGACCGCGTCAAACATGGTGTTCAGCTTCAGACGCTCATCATTACCCGATATGAACCTGTCACCCGTCGCGGCTGTGCCGACCTTAGGCTCTATGCCGCAGGCTTCACAGGCCGATATTATCCTCTCGGTGAGCGCCCTGTCGCACGGTATCCTGTCATAGCTGCCGTTGTGCAGAAAAAGCATCGCGGGCGGGTCCCCTATAGCCGTTGTGTCCATGTCGTGCTGAACGACGTCTGTCACAACCACTACGTCACCGACTTTTGTTTCGAGCGACGTCGCGCCGCCAATGCCGGTATTTATAATACATTCGGGAGAATATTCGAGTATCATGGTCTGCGCGCAAACAGCGGCGTTGACCTTGCCTATACCGCACTTTGCCACAATGCACTCGCTTTTTCCGATTTTCCCCGAATGGAAGGTTATCCCGCTGAGCTTTCTCTCCGTTCTGTCTGTCATGGCCGATATAAGCCCTTCGACCTCGACGTCCATTGCACCTATTATACCCGTCATCAATCTGTTCTCCTTTATTCTGATTTAAGTTATTTATTTTCGCCGCTGTCTTTCTTTTTAAATATAACAAACTTGCTTGCGATATAGTTCAGGATAACGACCACAACAGCGCCTATAAGCTTCGCTATAAGCTCGTTAAGCTTTTCGTCGGGATTCAGAGTTATAACGTCGATAAAGAACCACAGCAGGATCATCTCCGCGACGAGAGAAAATAACCTTGCCGCGACAAATTCCGCCGCCTCGATAAGCTTCTTCTTCACGCCCTTTGCATCGGAATTAAAAACAATGCTCCTGTTTGTGAAATACGCAAAGGCAACGCCCGCCACCCACGCTATGCAGTTTGAAATCTCATAGTGGACGCCGATATTTATAAATATAAAGTACACGATATAGTTTATGACCGTCGTCAATACTCCGAAAACAAGATAAAGAATCATTTCCTTATACTTATTATAGAGTGACATCAGCTTTCCTTCCTTCTTCATTACCGTTCCCCCTTATTCAGCCTTGCCGCTGTTCGTGCTTTCGGCATCATCATTTACGGCAAAAGCCTCTATGTCCTTGTTCCGGGAAAGAGATTTCGCGTTATTGACGAGAGTCTTGACCGTTTCAAGCTCCGCCGTGCCTGTCGCGCTGCCGTTCAGCACGATTACCGCTCCGCCGTTCTGTTCAAACAGTTCGAGTTTATCCGTTCCCGCGCCGTCCTCGTAGACAAACTCCGCGGTCAGCATGGGCGCCGCGTTTTCGTCGATTTCGGGAGTTTTGCCGCTTCTTGTGAGGGTACTAATGTTTCTGAGCATTATATCAAAGCGATTTTCCTCGATATTTTTTCCTGAAAGCTGAACCGTTGTTTTAATGACCTCGTCCCCGTCCTCGTTCACGGCAGACTTGTGCGTCAAGACATATTCGTTCGTTGTGCCGCCGTAAGAAAGCGCCGCTGTTTTCAGCTTCACCACGTTCGGGTAAATAATCCTCGAGGTCATATAGTCGCTCCCGTCGCCGCCCATGAAGCCGGTAACGTCGCTTGCCGCCTTATATATTATTTTGCCGCCGTCCGCCATGATATAGCTTTCACCCGAGCCGTCGGGCTTTGAAACAATCAGCCTTTGTTTCCTCTCCGCCGCAGACGCTTCAAATATGTAGTACGGTTCTGAAAGCCCGTATTTCTTAATATCGTCCTTTGTCACGTCTATCTTGACGACCGAGTCGGCGGTGAAAGGAAAGATATGCGAATAGCACAGCGTTTCTATTTTATTATTGTCACAGGCGGCTCTGTTCGGCGACGACATATAGTAACCGGAGAGCAGAGAAAGGTTGTTTTTTTCTATTTTAAGGGGTGTTTTTCTGCCCAAGCCGCTTATGCTGACGCTTTTAAACTCATCATCGCCAAGTTCGTTTATAAGTGTTTTGTCAAACATCTGCAACTTTTCTACCAGCATATTTGAAACCGAGCTGCTGTCAACGAGGTATATGGTCTTTTCGTCATTCATTCTCACATATGTTCCCTCATCGCCGGGGGCGTCGTTCCCGACCTGTATTTTTATTCTGCTGCCGTCGGAAAAGCGCACCTCGACCGTTGAGCGCGGCTTATCAAGTCCGTATTCCGAGTCGGGTCTGCCCTTTGAGTTTATCGTCCTCTTTGACGCGAGATTAGAGCAGCTGTAAGCGAGCTCCTCCGTCTTATCATAATCCAGAGTATACTCGCCGTGCTCCTGCATAGTAAATATCGTCGCTTTTTCCGTAGTCGCGCCGCCTGACCCCGAAGCGGACGCTTCCCCGGAGCTTTCGTCGGATACTTCATATTCGACTGTGTACGACATGAGCGTATATTTGCCGCCGCTGTTGTTCACAACAATCTGCTCTATATCACCTGACGCCTTTGATATAAGGGCAGCCGCTCCTGTCGAAACTTCTCCCGTATTATCGCTCTGCACATCGGGAAGCGTGAGCAGGAATATCAGCGCCCCCGCGAGAAGAACCAGAACCACACCGGAAACTATCATAAATTTCACTTGTTTTTTCATATGTACACTCCCGAAGTATTCATCAATTTGGCGTGGCGTCGGCCGGCTCAACATAGAGGGTCTTTTGATTTACATATATAACCATGCCCGGCTTTGCGCCCTGAGGCTTTGAAACATATCGTATTTTGGTATAATCAACGGGGACTTTGCCCGCGTTCCGCGCCCTGCTGTGGTATGCCGCGAGCTGTGCCGCGAGGAGTATTGTTTCGTCGTCGGGCGTCATGCCGTTTGTTATGATAACAGTATGTGAGCCGGGTATATCTTTTGTATGGAACCACAGATCGTTTTTATCCGCCTGTTTTAATGTCAGCTTATCGTTTTGGCTGTTATTTCTGCCGACAAGTATTGTAAACCCGCTTTTCGACCTGTATTCAAGCGGCGGGAGAACAGCCTCCCTTTTCTGTTTTTTACGGCTCGTCCTGATATATCCCTGTTCCGACAGTTCGGCGCGTATCTCGTTAAGCTCGCGTTCGCTTTCCGCTCTGCCGAGGCTGTCCAAAACCGTTTCAATATACTCAAGCTCATCATAAGCCTTTTTTATCTGAACTGTAAGCATCTGTTCAGCCGTCTTTGCCTTTCGGTAGTCCCTGTAATATTTCTGCGCGTTTTGTGTCGGAGAGAGCGCGGGGCTGAGCTTTATCCTTATTGTTGAGAGATTCTCGTCATAGAAGTTCTCAGCCTCGCAGTATTCGTCGCCCTTATTTATCCGGCGGAGGTTCGCCTCGAGAATATCTCCGCAGATTCTCAGTCTTTCCCTGTCGGCGCAGGCGGCGAGTTCGGACCGCTGCGCGGCGATCTTCCGTGAAAGTCTGTCACGGGCGTTTGTCAGCAGCTTTGACAGATCCTGTGAGCGCGCTCTCATTCTCTCTATCGTGTCCCTGCGCGAGTAAAACTCATCGAGAAGCCCGCAAAAGCTACGGCAATGCTCGATTTCCATACTGTTTCCGTATTGAGTAATATCGATAAACGCAAAGTCTGTCGGTTTACCCGCGCTGTCCTTAACGAGTACAGGCTCGCCGCTCATATCAGCGGCTGTTTCCGCCATACGTTCAAGAAAGTACAGAAGGCGTTTTTCGTCCTCGTCCGTCATTTCCTTAGATAAAACATCTCTGCCGCGTCCCGTAAGGTGAGCAAGCTCACGGCATATTACCGGTGAAACGCCCTGAACGGTGGAGAGCAGCGCTTTTGAAAGTTCCGTATTTTTCGGCAGACTTTTCACGGCGGCGGCTATTTCCGCGGCTGAGCTTTCGAGCATATTCAGCTTATTCTGCTCGGGCGGAAGTTCGTACCCAATGCCCGGCAGGACAAGTCTTTTTGACGACATAGAAAGATCGACGCGTTTTAACGCGTCTATGATTATTCCGTTTCCGTCGATAAAAATTACATTACTGTATTGTCCCATGATTTCAACCGCGAGTGTCATCATAACGGTATCGCCGAGTTCATTTTTCCCCTCAAAGCGGAGAAAGAGTATTCTCTCAAGTCCCGGCTGGCAAATATCTCTCAGTCTTGCCCCGGAAAGTCTTTTCCTCAGGAGCATACACAACATAGGCGGCGTCTGCGGGTTTTCGGGCGTCGAATATGTTATATTGATTCTCGGGCTGCTGGCTCTCGCTGAAAGCAGAAGCTTCTTAGCGCCGTTATCGCGGGACCGCATTACAAAAATCAGTTCATCTCCCGACGGCTGGTATATCTTATCCACCCTGCTCTCCGCAAGCTCCTTCTTCAATTCCCCTTTAATATGTCTGAGAAACACTCCGTCAAGTGCCATTCAACCCCCTCCTCTCCCGCTTTTCAGAAAAAGCTTGGTTCCGCTTTTCAGAAAAAGCTTGGCTCCGCTTTTTAGAAAAAAGCTTGGCAAAAACTTTGAATTGTCTTCTCTCGCGTTTTTGCTTCGTTAAGTTATTTTGACCTTGTTCCGTTTATTTATTGCGCG
>CAYLOD010000036.1:0-5486 GCA_964385235.1 uncultured Clostridium sp. | reverse complement strand
TCGCGTTTTTGCTTCGTTAAGTTATTTTGACCTTGTTCCGTTTATTTATTGCGCGTCGCCTGCGGAGAGCGTTTCTGCTTTCCCGCTTTTCAGAAAAAAAGCTTGGCTCCGCTTTTCAGAAAAAAGCTTGGCTCCGCTTTTTAGAAAAAAGCTTGGCAAAAACTTTGAATTGTCTTCTCTCGCGTCTTTGCTTCGTTAAGTTATTTTGCCTTGTTTCGTTTATTGATTATTTTCCCCTCTGCGCAGCACATAACAGACCCTTATCAGTGTCGAAGTTTTTTGACGTATGTCAAAAAACGACTTCGCGTCTTTCATGCGGAGGTACTCCGCCGCGTCTTGCTTGCGGAGGTACTCCGCCGCGTCTTGCTTGCGGGCGCTGCCCGCCGTATAGCGTTTGAAAAAAGGGGGCATATTGTCTGAGTTATATATACTGTATTCCGTCTGTATATTTCTCGGATTGATAAAATTCTATTTCGGGGAATTTTGCGCTTAATCTTCTATACAGCACCGGCACGACAAGTTCCTCGCATTTTCTGTGTCCCACGTCAAACACTGCTATTCCGTTTTCTCGTGCGAACAGGATCTGATGATGCTGTATTTCTCCTGTTACAAACGCCTGCGCGCCGTGTGTCTTTGCGGCAAAGACGCCCTCTCCGGCGGCTCCGGCGGCTACCGCCACTCTTGATATTATCTCTCCGCAGTCCGAGTAACGCATTCCCTCGCAGTTAAACGAATCCTTTATCCTTTCGGCAAGTTCTCTCGCCGTCAAAGGCGCGGGAAGTGTTCCGACAAGTCCCCCGCACGATTCGAGCGGCTCCCGGTACTTCAGACCTATCGTGTTGAACATAGCGACATTCGTTCCGTCACAGCTGAAGTCGAGATTTGTATGAGCGCATACAGCGCCTATTCCGCTCTCGGCGAGCAGGTACGCCACGCTTCCCGCGACAAGTCTTTTCATCGGGTGGAATATTATCGGGTGGTGGCTTACTATAAGCTGTGCCGATTTTTCCCTCGCCTCATATACGACCTCGGGTGTTATATCGAGCGCGACAAGCGCGCGTTTCACCTCGGCGTTCTCATCTCCGACGAGTATACCCACGTTATCGCCGTCCATAGCCGTATCAAACGGTGCGAACGTATCAATATAGTTATATATGTCTAATATTTTTGCCATAATATTTTCCTCCTGATTTTTTTAATTAAGGGGCTTGCCCTGTCAATGCGCGGCTCCCGCCCGAGAGGGGCGGGGCATATTGCCTGAGTTAAATTATTTGTACATCATAACCGAGTTTAATTCACTCTCATACTTCTCAGCCTCCGTGTATCTGCCTGATTTTTTCAGACCGTTTATCTTCTTTTGCAGCTTTCGCGTTACCCGGTCTATGTACATATCGCGTTCTGTTCCGCTTTCGTTAATGAGCGGTCCGAGGTATTTAAGCTCCGCCGGGCATTCGCGTATTTTGCCGTCATATTCGCTCACTATCACCGAATACACCTTTTTTGAGCAGACGCAAGCCTTTTCGGCTATTATCTTAAAGCCCTCCGCATAAAGAAAAGAGCGCAGTGAATCCGCGCGGGTCATAGGCTGAAGTATCAGCCGTCTTTTGCCCTCGCGAAGCCACGGCGCGTTTTTGATTATAGATGAGATAAGCTCACCGCCCATTCCCGCGATGACTATATCGTATGCGTCCTCGGGTGAAATCCTGTCAAGACCGTCCGACAGAACGACTTCTACATTTTTTACACCGTATTTATCGATGTTTTCCACAGCGCTTTTCAGAGGCTTTTCGCGTATATCGGCGGCGACGGCTTTCTCGATTTTTCCCGCGAGCGCGAGGCTTATCGGGAGATAGCCGTGATCTGTGCCTATATCGGCAAGACGCGTACCCTCTCTCACAAACGACGCGCAAAGTGAAAGTCTTTCGTCTGTCAAAGGCTCACTTTCATTTCTCATTATTTATTCGCGAGATGAGCGTTGAGCTTTTCTACAAGCTCGTCCGGGTCGATCTCATGTACCGCGCAAGCCTGCTCTATTGTTTCTCCTCTTGACGAGGGACACCCGAGGCAGTGCATACCCATCTCAAGAAAGAAAGGCGCGGTGGTCTGGTCGAGGTCGAGAACATCACCGATTATTGTGTCCTTAGTGATCTGTGCCATTTGTATCATCCTTTCAAATTTTAAAAAATATTCTGCAAGTGGCTTGCCTGACTTCAATGAGCGGCCTGCCTGCTTTATATACCCATTATAATAGCTGAAGCGTAATTTTTCAACCCTTTGCCGCGTCGGTTTGCATCATAGTTATACCCTGTATTTTAACTTCATATACATAGTAAAAACGTTTTTGAGGAAATCGAGGGGATCAGGTGAAGATTACAAAAAGCAAAAGTCTGAAAAAGTTCGTTCCGGCATTCTCCGCTTTAGCGCTGTCGGTTCTTGCCGTAATATGTGTTTTTTATCGAATAGGGGAATGTGCGCCCGATTACAGCGACGCCATGGTTTTCGCGGCGAAACTCTCCCTGCCCGCCGGTGAAACAGCCATGAGCGAGAATGAGAAAGCCGTCGGAAGCGGCACAAAAAAGGCGGATACCGCGTCTCAAAGCTCCGGTAAGGGCTTTTCCGCAGGTTCCGACGACGGCTCAAAGGCAGTATTGGCGAGCGCGGATACATCAGCTCCGACAAAAGAAGATCTCGCGGCGTATGAAAAGGAGCATGAGGGAGAAAATAAGTACGAGGTCTACGGAACAAACATAACGGGGAGCGGTGAAAAGTACGATAACTTTTACATAAAGCAAAACGCGTCCGAAACTGTAGATATTGGCAAAGAACTTGGTTCCGAGCTTGGCTTTACTCCCGAAAAAACCGACAAGCCGCAGGTTCTGATCGTACACACTCACACCTGTGAAAGCTATCTGAAGTACGACACGGGCTATTATTACGAGAGCTACTATCCGCGCACGACAGACAACAGCGAAAACGTCTGCGCGGTCGGCGACGAGATAGCGAAGTCGCTCAACGCGCATGGGATAGTCACTCTCCATGATACGACGCAGCATGACAATCCCAGCTACAGCGGCGCATACGACAGGAGCATGGAAACCATTCAAAAGTATCTCAAGAAATACCCCTCTGTCAAGGTAGTTCTCGACATACACCGCGACGCGTTCAGCGCCAACAGCGACGGCTCTATGAAAAAGCCCGTATTTACCACTCCCGACGGACGAATAGCGTCGCAGATAATGATAATGGCGGGCTGTGATGTTGACGGTGTACGCGATTTCCCCGACTGGCGGTACAATCTGCGTTTCGCTCTCAGGCTGCAGCAGAAGGCGGAAACTCTCTATCCCGGAATGACGCGTCCGCTCAACTATGGCGACTTTGTGTATAATATGAACGCGAATACAGGTTCTCTGCTAATAGAGGTGGGAACAGACGGAAACTCCTTAAGTGAAGTCAAGCTGACCGGCTCTCTGCTCGGAAACGCGATAGCGGAAACTCTCACAGACGAAATGAAATAATTTTCAAATCGTACTTCCTTATGCGGTGCGTTTATGATAAAATTAAGAAAACGCCTATTGAACATGGCGGTTTGTACTGTCGGTATTCATTGGCGTCACCTTTACAACAGACAAAGCATTTGCACACAGAGAGGCGATAGATTTTGAAAAAAGTTGCGGCGTTTTTATCGGCGGTCATTATGGCAATATTTTTCATTTTTAGCACAGTTTTCCCGTCAATCGCGGTTTACGCGGTTTCCTCATATTCCGAAGCGGCTGATACGAGCGGTTCCGGCGCTTCCGCCGTCGGTGGGGAACTCTCCATTCCCGAAAGCATCGGCGTGCGTATACCGGAGGCGGAGCATAGTATGCCGGTAGCTGGGTTTATCATGTGGGCTGTTGTCGCCGTTGCTGTGATAACCGCTCTCATTGTGATATTTGCTAATCTGGGCGGCGCCGACCCTTCTCCCGACGCGTCCGTCCGCCGCAACCGCTACAAAAAAAAATCCCCTCAAAAAAGCAGGCTTCTCCACGACAAATACTACCGAAAGTAACCGCTTTCCGCTTTTTGAAAAAAGCTTGGCAAAAACTTTGAGTTGTCTTCTCTTGCGTTTTTGCTTCGTTAAGCTGTATTGACCTTTTTCGCTTATTGATTATTTGCCCCGCTGCGCGGTACATAACAGACCTTTATCAGTATCGAAGTTTTTTGACGCATATCAAAAAAAACCGACTTCGCGTCTTTCCGGCGGGGTTCTTCAAAATATTCGGGATAACAAAAAACGTCGGCACGCTTTATACTCTTAAGCGTGCCGGCCGATGATGGCTTATGCTGGTGCGGGTAACCGGACTTGAACCGGTACGGAGTATTAGTCCGAGGGATTTTAAGTCCCTTGCGTCTGCCAATTTCGCCATACCCGCATAATATAAATATGCTTCAACTTAAAAATAATATCACAAAGTCATTTATTTTTCAATAGACGATGAAAAATATTTTCCGAAACGCGAATCCGCGTCAGAATTTCCGAAAAGCAAAACCCGGCAGGCAGTGATACGCGCCTGCCGGGTTCCGTTTAATATATCTTCTTAAAAGCCGCAGTGTCAAAGCCGGACATTACGCTCAGCCCGTTATGCAGTCGTCCCCGGTCCTTAATTATTATCTTTCTCTCGCAGCAGTCCGCTATAGCGTCGTCATATGTTATTACTACAAGCGTTATGTCGTTATTTACGTTAAACTCCTTTAAAAGCTCTGTTATCCCGGCTGACGTTTCGCTGTCAAGCGCGCCTGCCTGTTTGTCCGCGAGTATTATCTGCGGAGATAAAATTATCTCTCCGGCTATGGCTGCCCTCTGACGCTGCCCCACCGAAAGCCGGTTCGCTTTCTTATCCGCCTGATATTCCCACGCGACCTAACGGCTCGAGCGCGAGCTTCCCCATCTTGGAAAAGCTGTATTTATTGTTGAAAAACAGGGAAGCGTTACGCTCATAATTACGGTTTTTCGGTCAAGCAGTGAGAAGTCCCGCATGACAAAGCCTGTTTTTTGTTGCGGAGCTTGGCGAGTTTGCCGTCGCTGAGCCGTATAAATACTTAAAGGTGTTTAAAAGTCTGTAAAGTCAGCAGCTATATGAGTGCAAAAAAACAGCCTGCCCTTCAGGACAAGCTGTATATAAAAGGGACGGCACCCTCAAAACTGAATAAAGAACAGACAAGCAAGCGACCAAAGTACATGGTCAAGCCCTCGACCTATTAGTACTGCCAAGCTGAATACCTCACGGTACTTACACACGCAGCCTATCAACCTCGTAGTCTTCAAGGGGTCTTACTAACTTACGTTATGGGATATCTTATCTTGGAGACGGCTTCACGCTTAGATGCTTTCAGCGTTTATCCGATCCGCACATAGCTGCCCGGCCGTGCCATTGGCATGACAACCGGTGCACCAGCGGTGCGTCCATCCCGGTCCTCTCGTACTAAGGACAGCTCTCCTCAAATAT
>CAYLOD010000035.1:0-16887 GCA_964385235.1 uncultured Clostridium sp. | reverse complement strand
GTACACTTGACGAGGTTGTCGCATGGCTTATGGAAAAAGGATATATACCGAGCTTCTGTACCGCCTGCTACCGCGAGGGCAGGACGGGAGACCGTTTTATGAGCCTTTGTAAGGCAGGGCAGATTCAAAACTGCTGTCACCCGAACGCGCTTATGACACTCAAGGAATATCTTGAGGATTACGCTTCACCCGAAACAAGAAAGCTCGGCGACGCACTTATTATTAAAGAGCTCGACAATATACCAAGTGAAAAGGTTCGCAAAATAGTTCGGGAGCGTCTTGGCAAAATAGAATCGGGAGAGCGTGATTTCCGCTTCTGAATAAATTTCTCATGAGTTACGAAAGGTCTTGATAATGTGAGCATGAATACAACACCATCAGCGGACAGACTCCACATAGCTTTTTTCGGCAAAAGGAACGTGGGCAAGTCAAGCGTTGTCAACGCTGTCACCTCGCAAAACCTCGCCATAGTTTCAGACGTCAAGGGTACTACGACAGACCCTGTTCTCAAGGCTATGGAACTTCTCCCCATAGGCCCTGTGGTAATCATAGATACTCCGGGAATCGACGATACGGGCAGTCTTGGCGAGCTCCGTATCAAGCGTACTTACCATATCCTTAACAAAACCGATGTAGCCGTACTTGTCATAGACAGTACGGAGGGCATGACCGCCGAGGACAGAAGGCTTATCGACAGGTTTGAGGATAAGAACATATCATACATTATTGTACATAATAAGCTTGATATTTACAACGGCAGTACGGAATGTCCCTGCAATGAGATATTTGTAAGCGCTAAAACGGGCGAAAATATAAACGAGCTTCGTGAGCTTATCGGCAAAATCGGAAAACCTGCGGAAAGCGGCAAGCGAATAGTCGGCGATCTGTTAAAGCCAAATGATTTTGCAGTCCTCGTTGTGCCTATCGACAGCGCGGCTCCCAAGGGCAGAATCATTCTGCCGCAGCAGCAGACTATCAGAGATATTCTCGATTCAAACGCCGTGTCTGTCGTTGTTAAGGAAACCGAGCTGTCCGCAACGCTTAAATCACTCGGCGTAAAGCCGAAAATGGTCATAACCGACAGTCAGGTATTCGGCAAGGTCAGCGCGGACACTCCTGAGGATATACCGCTGACATCGTTTTCGATCCTGTTTGCGAATTACAAGGGCAATCTGAAAACGGCAGTTGATGGCGTTACCGCACTTGAAAGGCTTAACGACGGAGATACCGTCCTCATTTCCGAGGGCTGCACACATCACCGCCAATGCGATGATATAGGAACTATAAAGCTCCCGAAATGGATAAGCGAATATACAGGAAAAAAGCTGAACTTTGAATACACGTCGGGGACGGAATTTCCCGACGAGCTTTCCAAATACAGTCTTGTCGTGCATTGTGGCGGCTGTATGCTCAACGAACGCGAGATGCAGTACAGATTAAAGTGTGCTGTTGATGAGAATGTTCCTATGACAAACTACGGCATTCTCATTTCCTATATACACGGCATACTGAAAAGGAGTGTTGAGCTCTTCCCCGACGTATATAAACTTCTTGAGTGAATTAAAGGAAGTGCTTTTATATAAATGAGAATGTCTAAGACAGTATCTTCATTATGTTTAATCGCTTTTGTGTCCGCGGCAATTATTTCGGGCTGCGGGCAAACTCGGGACAATGGCACGACGGCGGAATCTTTAACATCTGAAGCTCAGGTATCCGACGACAGCCGCCCTGTAAATCAGTCAGGCACTCTGACAGCATTATCCGAACAGTCCGAAGATACAGTTTCATTCGATGATACCGGTAAAACCGATAATATCGGCAAAACCAATGATACCGGTAAAACAGATAATAACAGTAAAGCTAATGATGACGGTAAACCCGGCAATATCGGTAATTCTGATGATATTGTCAATAATCTTCTAAACAATATGACGACAGAAGAAAAGGTCGGGCAAATGTTCTTTGTCCGATGTCCCGAAAATGACGCCGTGAAGAAAATATCCGAATATCACCTCGGCGGCTACGCACTTTTCGGCAGAGATTTCAACGGCAAATCTAAAAATGAAATTATCAAAACTTTAAACAGCTATCAGAAAGCCGCTGAAATACCCATGCTTACAGGCGTTGACGAGGAGGGCGGCACTGTCGTCAGAGTAAGCAGCAATCCGAATCTCCGTCAGACACCTTTCCTCTCACCAAAGGAAACCTTTGCACTCGGCGGCTGGAACGCGATAGAAAGCGACGCCGCCGAAAAGGCTGATCTTCTTTTGTCGCTGGGCATAAATGTAAATATGGCTCCCGTATGCGATATTACATCCGATCCGAACGCGTTTATGTATTACCGTTCCTTTAGCGATAATGTCAATGACGAAAACCGGTTTGTAAAAACCGTAGTTGAAAAGTCGGAAGAAAAAGGCCTCGGCACAGTTTTAAAGCACTTCCCCGGATACGGAAACAACGAGGATACACATACGGGCATAGCGTATGACGACAGAAAATTCTCAGAGTTTGAAAGTACCGACTTCGAGCCGTTTAAGGCGGGAATTTCAGCCGGGGCTGACTGTATTATGGTTTCTCACAATATCGTGAACTGTATGGATAAAAAATATCCCGCCTCAATTTCCGAAAATGTACATAAAATCATTCGTGAGGAGCTTAACTTTGACGGTGTTATCATGACCGACGACCTTTACATGGACGCAATCAGAAATTATGTTGAAGACAGCAAGGCTGCCGTTATTGCCGCAAAAGCGGGAAACGATATTCTGTGCTGCACAGACTTTGAAACTCAATATCCCGCTGTTTTAAAGGCTGTAAAGAATAACGAAATCCCGATTTCTCAGATAAATGAATCCGTAACAAGAATACTTAAATGGAAGATGAAACTTGGGTTGATTAAATAATATCGGCACAAAATAAAACGCGAGGATCAGCACCTCGCGTTTATTATTGCCGTAAATATATCTTAAAGAGAATGAACCGCGCCGGCCATTTTTTTTACATAATCCGCAACAGGCTGTACGCTGTTTCGTCCGTACTTTTCAATGATGCGTTCAATAGCGCTGCCGATAATGGCTCCGTCAGACAGCGACGCCATTTTTGCCGCCTGCTCAGGCGTAGATATGCCAAATCCAACGGCGCACGGTATGTCTTTAGCCCGCTTAATAAGGTTCACCATCTCCGCTATATCCGTTTTTATTTCGCTTCGTACGCCTGTTACGCCGAGAGATGAAACGATATAGACAAACCCCTCCGCATCTCTTGCGATATCGGAAATCCTCTCGTGTGACGTCGGGGCAACAAGCGAGATAAGGCGAATATCATAATTTTTGCATATGTCTGATATTTCCCCTTTCTCCTCAAACGGCAAATCGGGAACAATAAGAGCATCTATCCCGCATTCCTTTGAGGTCTTAATAAAGCGCTCGCAGCCGTAAACGAAAATCGGATTTATGTATGTCATGAACGCAAGCGGTATATCGGTTTTTCCCCTGAGGGATCTGACCATATCAAAAATCCTGTCAGTAGTCGTGCCGCTTTTGAGGGCGCGTTCATCAGCAGACTGAATAACGACGCCTTCGGCAATAGGGTCTGAAAACGGAATGCCTATTTCGATGAGATCCGCTCCCGCATCAACCATGGCCAGTATCATGTTTTCGGTGGTTTCAAGGTCAGGATCGCCCGCCGTAACAAACGGGATAAACGCCTTGCCGTTTTCAAATGCTTTTTTCACTCTATTCATGAATGTCAATCCCCCTGTATCTTGCTATCGCGGCAACGTCCTTATCCCCGCGTCCCGATATGTTTATAACGATTATCTTGTCCTTAGGCATGGCAGGCGCAAGCTTCATTGCGTATGCGACAGCGTGCGCGCTCTCGATCGCGGGAATGATTCCCTCTGTTCTCGACAGATACTCGAAAGCGTCTACTGCTTCATCGTCTGTGACAGGCACATATTCCGCTCTGCCGATGTCGTGGAGATGAGCGTGCTCGGGCCCTATTCCCGGGTAGTCAAGTCCCGCTGAAATTGAATATACAGGGGCGATCTGCCCATACTCGTCCTGACAAAAATACGACTTCATGCCGTGGAATATTCCGAGGCTCCCCTTTGATATAGTAGCGGCGGTCAGTCCCGTATCAACGCCGCGCCCCGCAGCCTCACAGCCGATAAGGCGAACGTCTTTGTCCTCTATGAAGTTATAAAACGCTCCCATAGCGTTGCTGCCGCCGCCTACGCAGGCGATAACCGCGTCGGGAAGTCTGCCCTCCTTTTCAAGCATCTGGCTCTTAATCTCTCTGCTTATGACCGACTGAAAGTCACGAACAATAGTAGGGAACGGGTGCGGACCCATTACAGACCCAAGCACATAGTGTGTGTCCTCTATTCTCGCTGTCCACTCACGCATCGTTTCGTTTACAGCGTCTTTAAGTGTTTTTGTGCCGCTTGTCACAGAATGCACCTTTGCGCCGAGAAGCTCCATGCGATATACATTAAGCGCCTGACGTTGAGTATCCGTTTCGCCCATATATATCTCACATTCCATACCCATGAGCGCGGCAACGGTGGCAGTAGCGACTCCGTGCTGTCCCGCTCCCGTTTCGGCTATAACACGCGTCTTGCCCATTTTCTTGGCAAGCAGCATCTGACCGATAACGTTATTTATCTTATGTGAGCCGGTATGGTTCAGATCCTCACGTTTAAGATATATCTTTGCTCCGCCGAGGTCGCTCGTCATATGCTCGGCATAATACAGAAGTGAGGGTCTGCCCGCATATTCATTAAAAAGCGTCTGCAATTCCTCGTTAAATTCAGGATCATCTTTGTACTTATTATATGCCTGCTCAAGCTCTATTACGGCATTCATCAATGTTTCGGGGATATACTGCCCGCCGTGAATACCAAACTTTCCCTTGGACATTATTTTTCACTCCTAACGATCTCTATTACTTTTTTTATTTTTTCTCTATCCTTAAAGCCGTCGGTTTCGACGCCGCTGCTTATATCAAGGCAAAACGGATTTATCCCCGCCGCCGCGGCGATATTTTTTTCCGACAAGCCTCCCGCGAGGAAAAACGGCTTGCTGACTTTCGGAATCATTCTCCAGTCAAACGTCACACCGCTGCCGCCATAACTGTCCTTCACAAATGTGTCAAAAAGCATATAGTCGCACGGCAGTTTCTCGCATTCATATATGTCGCTTACCGCTCTCACTCTGACCGCTTTAATAATCGGTGCGTCTGTCTTCTCACGCAAGCGGCTGATATACTCCGCGTCCTCGTCACCGTGAAGCTGAATCATATCTATTGTTCCCTCAGCGGCAAGATTCGCAACAAATTCCGTGTCGGCATTGACAAATACTCCGACAGATTTTATCCCGGGAGAAAGGTTTTGCTTAAGGACGTGCGCTGTCCGCGGCTCTATATACCGCTTTTTCCCCGCAAAAACAAAACCTATATAGTCCGGCTTATACTCGTTGACGGCTTCAATATCCTCCATACGCTTTAAACCGCATATTTTGATTTTCGGCATAGCAGTATATCACTCCTCCGCATAATTCAGCCCTTTAACGCTTCAAGCGCTGCTTTTTTGTCGTCGGCGCGCATGAGAGTTTCACCGATAAGAACGGCATTTACTTTTGCCGCGCGCAGTCGCCTTATGTCATCTGCTGTTTTGATACCGCTCTCGGCAACGAAAACAACATCATCGGGCACTATCGAGCGCAGACGCATACAGTTCTCTATATCCACCTCAAAGGTTCTCAGGTCGCGGTTATTAACTCCTATCACCCTCGCCCCCGCTGTCAGCGCCGACTTGACCTCCTCAGCGGTATGAGCCTCAACGAGAGCGGAAAGCCCCAGACTGTCACATATTTCGATATATTGCTTTAATGTTTCCGTGTCGAGCAAAGCGCATATGAGAAGCACGGCGGAAGCTCCCATAATCCTCGCCTCGTAAATCATATACTCATCGATCGTGAAGTCCTTTCGCAGAAGCGGTAAGGAAACGGTCTTGCTTATTTCACGGAGAAAATCATCGCTGCCCTTAAAATATTCAGGTTCGGTAAGAACAGAAACAGCATCAGCGCCCGCCCTTTCATATTCGGAAGCGATCTCGAGATACGGAAAACGTTCCGCTATAACGCCTTTTGACGGCGACGCTTTTTTGACTTCGCATATAAACGCCATATCTTTATTTTTAAGCGCGTTTTCAAACTCAAAACCGCCTATTCCGAGCAAAGACGCTTTTCTTTTCAGCTTTTCAATCGGAGTGATAAGCTTTCTCGCCTCAATTCGTTTCCTCGTTGATTCCGCCAGTGTGTCAAGAATCATCTTATCTCTCCTTAATACTCATTTGTGAGACTTACATACTTTTCAAGCTGTGCGCTTGCCTTGCCGCTGTCTATTATATCGTTCGCAAGCACTACGCCTCCCTCTATTGTCGCAGTCCTGCCGGCTATACAGAAGCCGAGCGCAGAATTAAGGACTACTGTATCGCGCTTCGCGTCCTTGAGCTTTCCGGAGAGAATATCACGGGTGATCTGCGCGTTATCCTCGGGAGTACCGCCTATTATGTCGTCAAGAGCCGCTTTCCTGAATCCGAGCGTTTCGGGGTTAAGAGTGAACTCCTTAATTTCGCCGTCCTTAATCTCGCAAATAAGGTTATCACCCGTAACAGTTGCCTCGTCAAGTCTGTGATCTCCGCAAACTACCATACCCGATGTGACGCCGAGATTTTTCAGTACCTCCGCCATAGGACGGACGAGCGGATCCTCATATACGCCCATAAGCTGCAACGGAGCAAAGGCGGGGTTTGTAAGAGGACCGAGAATATTAAATACTGTCCTTATCCCGATTTCCTTTCTGACAGGCGCGGCATACTTTAATGAAGCATGATAGCTTGGCGCAAACATAAACGTGAAGCCGCAGTCGGCAAGAACTTTCTCGCTCTGCTCATGAGAGAGTGTGATTTTCGCGCCGAGGTTCTCAAGAACATCAGCCGCGCCGCTTTTGCTCGACACACTTCTGTTGCCGTGCTTTGCGACGGGTACACCGCCCGCGGATATAACGAAAGCGGAGGTGGTTGAGATATTAAATGTTCCAACCTCGTCGCCGCCTGTGCCGACAATTTCAAAGACGCTGCCGCTTGTATTCAGCTTAACAGCTTTTTCACGCATAACGCTCGCGCAGGCAGTTATTTCGTCAACAGTTTCACCCTTAATCCTCAGAGCGGTTACAAACGCGGCTATTTGCGCGTTCGTAGCATTACCCTCCATGATCTCGCGCATGACCGCTTCAGTTTCCTCAACGCTGAGATTTTCTCCCAAAACCAGCTTGTGTATTGCTTCTCTTATCATCTTGCATACCTCCAAAATTTAATTGTTTATTTTTTTATGGATAAGAAGTTGCTTATAATCGTTTTGCCCAATGGCGTCAAAATCGACTCGGGGTGGAACTGTACGCCGTAGACGTTTTTCTCCTTGTGTCTGACAGCCATTATCTCCCCTATCGAGTCACGCGACGTGACCTCAAGGCACTCCGGCAGAGTATCGCTGTCCGCTATAAGCGAATGATAGCGCGCGGCTTCCATTTTGTTCGGCAAACCCTCAAAAATCGGACATGAGTTATCTATATCGACAATACTCATTTTGCCGTGCATGAGCTGTTTCGCGTGGACTATCTTCCCTCCGTATGCCTCGCATATAGCCTGATGGCCAAGACAGACGCCGAGTATCGGAAAGTCGGAAAGCCGAACCGCCGCCTCCTCGCATATTCCCGCGTCCTTAGGATAGCACGGTCCCGGAGAAAGAATTATGTGTGACGGATCAAGCGCGCGAATCTCACCTACTGTAAGCTCGTCATTTCGTATAACTTTGATGTCGGGATTGATTGAACCCGCGAGCTGAACAAGGTTATATGAGAAGCTGTCATAATTGTCAATAAGAAGTATCATATTTATCACCCCTTTTTAAAGCTCTTGAGCATTTCTGACCGCGTTCATTACGGCGGCAGCCTTGTTCGCGGATTCCTCGTATTCGCTCTGCGGGTTACTGTCGGCGACTATGCCTCCGCCTGCCTGAATATAAACATTATCGTCTTTCTTGACAGCCATGCGTATCGCTATACATGTATCGAGATTGCCCGAAAAGTCCATATATCCGAGCGCTCCTCCGTAAATGTCACGCGGGAGCGATTCCTGCTCCTCGATTATCTCACAGGCTCTTATCTTTGGCGCGCCCGAAAGCGTTCCCGCGGGCAGAACCGACTCGATAGCGTCCATGGCGTCGCAGTCGTCCCTAATGTACGATTCAACCTGAGAACATATGTGCATTATCTTGGAATATCTGTGAATATCCATATACCTTGTGACTTCAACGGAATCAAACTTTGATATTCTGCCGAGGTCGTTTCTGCCGAGGTCAACGAGCATATTGTGCTCGGAAAGCTCCTTAGCGTCGCTTAAAAGCGACTCCTCGAGAGCGGCATCCTCCTCATCTGTTTTCCCTCTGGGTCTTGATCCGGCAACAGGAAATGTGTAAAGCCTGCCGTTTTGCAAACGAACGAGTGTTTCGGGAGATGTGCTTATTATCTCATCTCCGTCAATATTCATGAACACCATATACGGCGACGGGTTTATAGTCCTTAAAAGGCGGTAGGCGTTTATAAGGCTGCCCTCGTATTTACAGGTGAATTTTCTTGAAATAACCGCCTGAAAAATATCTCCGTCGCGAATATATTCCTTCGTTCTCTCAATGATGCCGCAGTATTCGTCGTGCGTGACATTGCATTCAAATTCGGACTTCATTCTGCCTTTAAGCTCCGGAAGCGGCGAAACGTCGTTTATCAGGTTTATTATTTTTTCTATTTCAGCGGTAGCCTTCCCGTAATTTTCGAGAATCTTGTCAGTTGACATATTTACTATGACACAGATCTTTTGCTTCAGGTGGTCATATGCTATTACCTTGTCAAAAAGCATAACGTCATAATCGTTAAAATCACCGCTCTTTATTTTCAGTTTCGGTTCGGCATAGCCTATCATTGAATAAGCAAAATATCCGACAAGACCGCCTGTAAACGGGGGTAATTCCTTCAGGCTTGGAGATTTGTAATTCTTTAATACCGAGCGCAGAACTTCAAGGGGTTTTTTTGTTTCTGTTCTTTCCTCACTGCCGTTTTTTTCCGTAACGACAACGGAGTTTTTGCAGCTTATACGCATAATGGGGTCATAGCCTATAAACGAATATCTCCCCCACTTTTCTCCTCCCTCAATACTCTCAAGCAGGAAAAAGCGCTTTTTTGAGGCGGCTATTCTGCGAAGGAGCGTAATCGGTGTGATTATATCAGCTAATATTTCCTTACAAACAGGAATCGTATTATAGCTTTTGGCAAGCTCAACTATCTCATCACACGACGGCTTTATCATTTTGTTTACCTCACTTTATATAAAATAATTAAAAAAATTAAAAAAGGCTTTTATCTCAAGGAAACAATCTCCCTGGGACAAAAGCCATAAGCTTCTGCGGTACCACCCAAATTGGCAAAAACGCCCACTCGTTCTGCGTACTTCATACGCACCCCACTGATAACGGACAGGGTTCCCGTCAGCCATTACTCCCGAAAAGTCGGTTTCCTGCCGCCCTTACAAGTCCATTCGGGTTACGGATACAGCCGAACTCACACCAACCGCCGGCTCTCTTGGCATATCTCAAAAACCCTACTACTCTTGTTCATCGGTTTTAACTATATTTTGAATTATACTACTATATCTGTTAAATGTCAATAATTATTTTTTAAGTTCTTGAGTAATCATCGTGAATAATGAAGATTAGATCAGTTTTCTCCCGTGACATACCGCCCGCCGGGCTTCGTCCCATCGGGCTCTGTCCCATCGGGCTCCGTCGACGCGTTAGAAACAGAGGACTTCTTGTCCGATCAGTTTAAAATAACACATTTTCCGCCACGGGAGGCAAAAACCTTTTCAAACTGCGCTTTGCTGTAATTAACTTGCCCTAACAGCGGGTCGGCGACGATAACAGCGTCGTCGGTATATCCAATCAATACGACTCCGTGGTCGCTTTGGCTCCAGTTCACATACTTTCCGTCTTCGGTGTACCAGCCCTCGTACACTATCCTGTCAACCATTTCTATGGTTGTCATAACAACTACAGGAGTATCTCCGGCAACTAATCTATATAATTCTTCGGGTGAAGATCCAGTAATATCCTTTGCCCTGATTTTGCTTTTGCAGTTCTCGAGATAATTGTTCGCGGCGGTAACGAGAGCGCCCGCGCCGCATACGCATCCGTAAGCGGTCGTGGGATCTCCCAAAAAATAATTATCAAGGTCATTGCCGAAAGGTATTCCGTTTTTATAGTAAACATAGTAATTGTTTTTCGGGAGATATTCTGTCGCCATTGTCATCTTGTCGGCGTTAAGGCCGTAGTAATTGAGAACCATTGTCAGCGCCGTTATTTCACATCCAGTAGGCAGCTCCGGAAGCTGATATATCATTGGAAAATTTTTTATCAAATATCTTTGAGGCAGTTTCTGTCTATCGTTTTCACCTGATTGAGCGGAGTTATTCTGAATGCCGGAACTTGGCGATGAACTTTCACCTGATTGTGCGGAGTTATTCTGAATGCCGGAACTTGGAGATGAACTTTCATTTGATTGAGCGGAGTTATTCTGAATGCCGGAGCTTGGCGATGAACTTTCATTTGATTGAGCGGAGTTATTCTGAATGCCGGAGTTTTGCATTGAATTTTCATTTAAACCTATAGTTTGGTTTATTGTTTCCTCGATCGCATTATCACAGCCGCAAACAATCAAAACAATAAATATCATGCTCATAATAAGTGAAATATATTTCATAAAATCCCCTTTTAAGTTGTATTCATTTTTAATTTCATCTATATAGACAACGAAATTTTTCATTGATTTTAATATTTACATTTTTTCTGAAAAAATAAGTATGCCGCATCCATAAACATAAATTAAACTGTATATATAAATTTTTACAGTTTATAGATATAAGTATCAAAGTTAATTAAATGTAAAATATAATTATATTATAAAGAAATTTAATAACAATCTCAACTTGTCTTAAAAAGTTTTGAAAAAAATTTTTTTAATATACTGCTTGACATATACCCCTATGGGGTATATACTTGAAATAGTAATTCATGAATTATTTGTGAGAAGTTTTAAACAAAGGGGTGAAAACAATGGAAAGCGGGGAAACAGTCTGTCCCGGCTGTCACAGATTTAAAAAACGCACAGAAAAAGAACACAAGCTGCTTATAAACAGACTTAACCGCATTGAGGGTCAAATACGCGGTATAAAGGGCATGGTCGAACGCGACGCATACTGTCCCGATATTCTGATACAGGTGGCAGCCGCAACTGCGGCTCTGAATGCTTTTAACAAGGAGCTTCTCGCCGAGCACATTAAGACCTGTGTCGCTGATGATATTCGAAACGGCAAGAATGAAACTGTGGATGAGCTTGTCGCAGTCCTTCAAAAGCTGATGAAATGAGGTGATGGAATGGAGCAATTTAATATTATTGGAATGAGCTGCGCCGCCTGTGCCGCGAGAATTGAAAAGGCCGTCAACAGTGTAAAGGGTGTAAATTCATGCTCCGTAAGCCTGCTGACAAACTTTATGAGTGTAGACGGCACCGCTTCCGCTGAGGAAATAATTGCCGCTGTGAGAGCCGCAGGTTATGACGCCTCCAAAAAGGGCGCGGACAAAGCCGCCTCCGCTCAGTATGACAGCATACTTGAAGACCGTGAAACCCCGTTGCTTAAAAAAAGGCTTATTGCTTCACTGATTTTTTTAATCGTCCTTATGTATATTTCTATGGGACATATGATGTGGGGGTGGCCTCTACCGTCCTTTTTAGAGGAGAATCACGTCGCTATGGGGCTTGTTCAGCTTTTGCTGACGGCAGCTATCATGGTCATAAATCAAAAGTTCTTCATAAGCGGATTTAAGAGCCTGTTGCGAGGCGCTCCAAATATGGATACGCTTGTCGCACTTGGCTCGGGCGCGGCATTTGTCTATAGCTGCTATGCTCTTTTTGCCATGACGGACGCTCAGGTCAAAGGGGATATGAACGCCGTAATGGGGTATATGCACGAATTCTATTTTGAATCCGCGGGGACGATTTTAACGCTTATTACTGTCGGAAAAATGCTTGAGGCGCGCTCAAAGGGAAAAACCACAGACGCACTGAAAGGTCTGATGAGGTTAGCTCCCAAGACCGCGAATATTATAAAAAACGGCAGGGAGGAAACAGTTCAAATTGATGAAGTCCGTAAGGGCGATATTTTTACGGTAAGACCGGGCGAAAATATACCTGTTGACGGAATAATAATAGAGGGAAACAGCGCGGTAAACGAATCAGCCTTAACGGGCGAAAGTATTCCCGTTGATAAATCGCCCGGCGACGAGGTTTCTGCCGCTACGATCAACCAATCCGGATTTATAAAATGCGAGGCTGAACGTGTCGGAGAAGACACCACCCTGTCAAAAATAATTAAAATGGTAAGCGATGCTTCCGCGACAAAAGCTCCTATCGCCAAAACAGCGGACAAGGTTTCCGGCATATTTGTTCCCGCTGTGATAATTATCGCGGCAGTGACAATAGTCGTATGGCTTTTTGCGGGGAGCGGCGTCGGATTTGCACTCGCGAGAGGTATATCGGTTCTGGTTATAAGCTGTCCGTGCGCGCTTGGACTGGCGACGCCTGTCGCGATAATGGTCGGCAGCGGCGTCGGAGCGAAAAACGGAATATTGTTCAAAACAGCGGTGTCACTTGAGGAAACGGGAAAGACGGAAATAATAGCGCTTGATAAGACGGGCACTATCACAAAGGGCGAGCCGTGCGTTACTGATATTATACCGAACAACACTTCCGAGGAGGAGCTTATGCGTATCGCGTATTCACTCGAAAGAAAGAGTGAGCATCCTCTCGCCAAAGCTGTGATTCAGAGGGCTGAACAGATGGGTATAGCCGCCGATGAAACGTCGGACTTTAAGGCTCTCGCGGGCAGCGGTCTGTCCGCGACAATCGGCGGTGAAAGTGTATTGGGAGGTAATGTGCATTTTATTTCCGAAAATATTGACGTTCCCGGAGAAATACTTTCATCTGTCGAGGAACTTTCCGATAAAGGAAAAACGCCCCTGCTTTTTTCCTTGGGAGATAAACTCCTCGGCATGATCGCTGTTGCGGATATAATTAAAGAGGACAGCCCAACGGCGGTCAGAGAACTTCAGAATATGGGCATTCGCGTTGTTATGCTGACGGGTGATAACGAAAAAACAGCCAAAGCCATAGGTTCTCAGGCGGGCGTCGATTATGTTATTGCAGGTGTGCTGCCTACAGGCAAGGAGGCAGCCGTACGTACGCTGAAGAAACATGGCAAGGTCGCTATGACGGGCGACGGAATAAACGACGCGCCCGCTCTGACAAGCGCGGACGTCGGCATAGCTATAGGAGCGGGAACAGATATTGCTATTGATTCCGCGGATATTGTCCTCATGAACAGCAGGCTTACCGACGCAGCCGCCGCTATAAGATTAAGTCGTGCAACGCTTCGCAATATACATCAAAATCTCTTTTGGGCGTTTATCTATAATGTTATAGGCATACCTCTTGCCGCAGGCGTTTGGATAAATATATTCGGCTGGCAGCTTGATCCGATGTTTGCCGCAGCCGCTATGAGCCTTTCAAGTGTTTGTGTTGTTACGAACGCGCTCAGGCTTAATTTCCTTAATATAAGGAGTGCAAAGCACGATAAAAAAAGAAAATTTAAAGCTAAAAAGGAGACGAAAACAATGGAAAAAACAATTAAAATCGAGGGCATGATGTGCGCGCACTGTGAAGCAACCGTAAAGAACGCGCTTGAAGCGCTGCCTGAAGTCAATGAAGCCGTTGTAAGCCACGAGAACGGTACTGCTGTCATAACATTGAACAGCGACATACCCGACAGCGTTCTGAAAAAAGCTATCGAGGATAAGGGCTACAAGGTTTTGGAATGATCCGAATCGGTTTAATACCGTCAAGGGCATCACCATGAAAAATATATTATAGTTTTTGGCACGATGTCCCCGCAAGATACCATCTTAGTAATCAGCAGGAGATATTTTCCCCTGCTGATTATTTATGCGGTTAATTGATACATTATTATATTATTCAAAATATTTAAAAAATTTTTTACGAAAGTACACACTCCATCAGTGGTTCGGCTTTCGGATTTATGTCTACTTAGAAATTTCCTTTACTTTTTTATGCGTCTGTAACAATTTGTTAAGTTTTACAGTTGACTTTTTATTGAATAAATTGTATCATTATATTAGAATGTGTATTTAAGTAATCATATTACAATAACCTGCATAAATACCTTATATTCGACTGATTTATAATTTAACTAAGGTTCAGGTCTTAAATAACGTATATTTTATTATTTTAATTTATTGGGAGAGTTGTAATCTATGGGTTTGAAAACAATTAAGCTTCAAAACCTTATTTTTCCGAACAACAAATATTTAAACGAGCACTGGTGGCTTCAATATCGCGGCGACAGAATGTTCTACAATAATGAAAGAGGTTGCTTTATACTTCCGCAGTATCGTTTCTCTGAATTTTTTACATATTTTAATTCCTTTTCCATAAAAAAATGGAAACACTATACCAATATTAGCAATGTTTCACTTCATTTAAGGATGAAGGGGCATTTCTTTATAAACACATTCGGTCACTATATAAGAAATAATGTTATCGAAAAGGAAATTTCCGACGACGTTTATTTTAATTTTGACGAGCCGACAGATTTTGTGATTAACTTTGATCAGGAAAGAAGCTCCGTCATAGCTTTTCAAATATCGGCTCTCACCGAATGTGAGATTTATTCGGGATACTACGCGACAGAAATAGAGGAGGATCTGATCCGCGAGGTCAATATCTCTATTGCTACGACAACATATAAAAAAGAGGAATATATTACCAGAAACGCCGAAATGCTTAAAAAGGAGATACTTTACTGCAAGGAGGACTTCTCCGATCACTTCTTTGTAAATATTATCGACAACGGCAGAACACTTAAGCCCAAGGATTTTAACGGCAGCAAAATGCGTGTTTTCCCAAATCCCAACGTTGGCGGCTCCGGCGGCTATGCAAGAGGCATGATCGAGGCATTGAGAAATAAGAAAAAGCCGACGCACGTTCTCCTGATGGACGATGACGTAATAATCAATCCCGAGAGCTTTAAGCGCACTTTCTATCTTCTCAGGCTGTTAAAGGACGAGTTTACAAATCACTTTATCAGCGGCGCGATGCTTTTCTATGAAAAGATGAACGTACAGCACGAGGACGTCGGATATGTTCATAAGGACGGATCCTATGGTCCTCAGAAGCCTTCTTTTGAGCTCCAGAATTGGGACTCTGTTGTCCGCAACGAGGAAAACTTCACAGAATATGACGACCGCTATGCCGGCTGGTGGTATTGCTGTATCCCGACAAAATATATTGAGAAAAACAAGCTGCCTCTGCCGCTTTTCATACGTGGGGACGATGTAGAGTACAGCCTGAGAGATAATGCTGAATTTATAACTCTCAACGGCATTTGCATATGGCATATGGGCTTTGTAATGAAGTATAATGCCGCCTTAGAGCTGTATCAGGTACACAGAAACAGCCTGATACTTCAAGCGTTCAGTGGAGTTTGTAAAGATGTTGATTTCATCAAGAGGATTAAAAACTTTTTTAATGTTGAAATACGCAGGTTTAATTATAATAGCTGTGAGCTGCTGCTCGACTCTATAGACGACTTCCTGAAGGGGCCTGACTTCCTGTATAATCCAAACGGTGAGGATATAATGAAAGCGCATGGAGCCTTGAACGAGAAACTTACACCGCTTACGGACTATCCCGATATTCAGGTGGATTTTGATTCGCTTTATAAGTTTGAGCCGTTAAAGTTCTTTCAAAAGGTTTTTTATAAATTCACCTTTAACGGGCATTTATTTCCCAAGTTCCTGCTCCGTGACGAGCCGGGTGTAATTGCCTACGATTGGTTCAACTGCCCCAAAAAGCAATATAAGAGAAAGGTTTTGCTTGCCGTAAATCCTTACGAAAACACGGGAGCTATAAGGGTGCTTTCCCGTAAAAAATACCTCAAGCTCCGCCATCGCTACAAAAAGACAATGCGAAACTATAAAAGAAATCATAAAAAGGTCGAGGAACAGTTCAGAAAACAAAGAGATAAATTCACCTCATATGAGTTTTGGATGAAATACCTCAGAATAAAATAATATAAGAGCAGTCACACGTTTATATATACGCGCGGCTGCTCTATTTTTATATTTTAAAAAATATATTAAATATTAAATCCTGTATGACAAGGGGCTTGCCCGCCGGGCTCCGTCCCACCGGGCTCCGTCCCGCCGGGCTCCGTCCCGCCGGGCTCCGTCCCACCGGGCTCCGTCCCACCCCGTTATCAAACATAACTTATGTCCCAATAGGCAATATATTGCCTAAGTTATATTTCCGCTGCCGATTACTTAAAAAACGGCAGCTTCTTTTTTTTGCGTTTATACGGAATCTGAACATTTTTTACGATTATCGTATCCTCTCCTATAAGCTCGATATTTTCCCAACGTATTACAATATCTTCCTCTCTGCCAAACAAGCCAAAGCATTTAAGTCTGCCGAATATCACGATTGCGACGAGCTTTGCATTATTGGTGTCAATTTCTACATCATCAACACAACCGATGCGGCAACCGTTTTTGCCGTTTATGACCTCCTTGCAGCGCAGGTCGGTTATCCTACAGCTCATATATGTTCCACCTCTTATTCGCTCGATAAATAGTTTCCCTGTATCAT
>CAYLOD010000034.1:0-17227 GCA_964385235.1 uncultured Clostridium sp. | reverse complement strand
AAAAATACAAGATGATTTCTGTAAATAAATTTGAACAGATTGATATAAACTATCCGGAGGATTTTGCGCTTGCGGAAGCTGTAGAGAAAGGATTGCCCGATGACTCTGTTTATAAAACTCGGAATTTAGTGCGGGGGGGGGTTAGCATTAACTAAATGCTGCTTCTCAAGAGTTGACGGAGGATGTGCGGCATGAAAATTATTTGTACCATACCCGCACGTTACAAGTCATCTCGTTTTCCGGGCAAACCTTTAGCTGATATATTAGGCAAACCTATGATATGGTGGGTGTATCAGAAGGTTAAATCTGTTGACGGAATAGATGAAGCATATGTTTGTACCGACAGTGCAGAAATTTTATCAGTGTGTCAAAAGTTCGACATGAATGTTATTATGACATCTGATAAACATTCAACCGGTGTTGACAGAATAGCTGAGGTCGCACAGAAGATCTCTGCGGATTTTTACCTTTTAGTACAGGGCGATGAACCGCTTATTGAAACTGAAACTATCTGCAATATGCTCAAACGGATTCGTGAGGATCCGGATAAAAAATGCGTTCGTACATTTAAAACTCCCGTCAAGAATCCTGTAGATGCGGTCAACAATACAATTATAAAGATTGTAACAGACAAATACGACAATGTGCTCTTTGCATCTCGAAGCCCGATTCCTTATCCAAAGGGCGGTATCGAGTTTGAATATTTTAAATCAGTCGGAGTTTATGCTTATCCGAGAGAAATATTACTGAGGTATTCGTCGCTTCCCAAAGGTGAGCTTGAAAAGGCAGAGGATCATGATTTTATGAGAATGCTTGAAAACGATATTCCTATAAAAGCATATTTATGTAATACTTCTACAATATCGGTCGATACCGCAAAGGATCTCGACCGTGTAAGAAAAATAATGGAGGACAATTATGGAACTGATTTCAAAAAGCGAAAAAATTAACACAAGTATATCTATCGGAGATGAGGAGCTTTTTAATAAGCAAACCTGTAGAATCATGGCGGGACCATGCGCGGTAGAAAGCAGAGATCAGATAATGTTTACTGCTGACAAGCTGGCGGAGATGGGGATTAAAATATTCAGAGCCGGTTCCTTTAAACCCAGAACAAATCCTTATGCTTTTCAAGGCGCGCATGAGCAGGGTCTTAAATGGTTAGAGGAAGTTAAAAAAACATATGGTATGAAGATTATCACCGAAACATCGGATTCCACAAATTTTCCTCTTGTCGAAAAAACAACAGATATTATACAAATCGGTGCAAAAGCAATGTATGATTATGCAATATTGAGAATGGCGGGGAGATCCTCAAAACCGGTACTTCTTAAAAGGCATTTCGGAGCAACGATAGATGAACTGTTTAAAATGGCGGATTATATACTTACCGAGGGAAACAAAAACGTCATGTTCTGTGAACGGGGAATACGCACATTTGAAACATCAAGCCGTTTTACACTTGACCTGTGCGGAGCTGCTGTAATTAAAAATCAAAGCAGGATACCGTTAATACTTGACCCAAGTCATTCAATGGGATGGTCGTTCGGAGTCCCTGATATTGCAAAGGCTTGTGTGGCATTTGGATGTGAAGGCATTCTTATTGAAGTGCACCACAACCCGGCGGAGGCTCTTTGTGATAAAGATCAGGCTTTGGATCTTAAACAGTTTAAAGAACTGTATGATACGATGAAAGAAATCGGCAACGCGATCGGTAAAGAGGTAAAATAATTATCAGTTAAATATAACTCGGGCAATATTATCCCACGCCGGTCTCCGTGTCCCGTTGGGCTCCGTCCCGCCGGGCTCCGTCCCGTTGGGCTCCGTCCCGTTGGGCTCCGTCCCGTTGGGCTCCGTCCCGCCGGGCTCCGTCCCGTTGGGTTCCGTGTCCCGCCGGGCCCCGTCTCTCCGGGCCTCTTGGGCAGAAGCCGCGTTAAATAATGCGGCAAAAACCTTATTGAAACTTTTTCGTTTATTTTTAATTGAGGGCAGGTAATAATTATGTTTGGACTGAATACGGATAAATTGTGCAGCGGTTTATTTTCTGATGTTATGGACCGTATGGGTTATAAAAATCAAATTATAATCGGAATGAAGAGAAACAAAAATACGGTAAGCTTTATAGGTCGGGCGCGTACAGTCTTAATAGAAACCATGGATACAGATAATGAAAATATACGCAAGGGATTGTCATTCCTTGGTGACTGTAAAAAAGGTGAAATACTTATTGTAAAAGGCAGCGATAAATTTGCTTATTTCGGTGAACTTATGACAAAGCTTTCTACACAAATAGGTATAGAAGGAGTTATAATTGACGGTCTTACACGCGATACCAATTATACTCATTCCGATGAAGTCAGACTGCCTGTCCTTGCCAAAGGATATTCGCCTGTAGACATAAAGGGCAGAGGCAGAGTTGAAAAAACAGATGTTGATATTATAGTCGATAGTATTAAAATATGCCCCGGAGATTTAATATATGCCGACAATGAAGCCGTATGCGTCGTTCCAAAGAAAATAGAACAAGAGGTTATTGAAAAAGTGAAAGAAAAAATGGAGGACGAAGACAGAATTTCAAAACTTATTGCTGCTCATATTACAGTGGAAGAGCTTCTTAACCGGGTTACGGAATTCTGATCTTAATAATAATATAATGATTAAACTTTTAGTTATGGATGTAGATGGGACTCTTACAAACGGACAGATAAATATCGGACAAAATGGTGAGATTTTTAAAAGCTTTTATTGCAGAGATGGACTTGCCATTATCCACGCGATTAAATCGGGCATTCAGTCTGTTATTCTTACTTCTCGTGCTTCCAACATTGTCATTGAACGCGCAAAGGAATTGGGAATTGATATAATTTTACAGGGCGCGGGAAATGAAAAGAAAAATATACTTATTGATTATTTAAAAGAAGTTGAAGTGGATTGTAAAGACATTGCCTATATTGGTGATGATATTAACGATTTAGAATGTATGAAAATTTGCGGTATTGTAGGCTGTCCGGCAGATGCTGTTGACGAAGTAAAAGCAGTATCTGATTTTATAAGTACTAAAAACGGCGGTTACGGCGCTGTGAGAGAATTTATTGATTGGCTTATGAGTGATTATATGCTGTTCGATAGTGGCATTGCACCGTAAAGGTGCGGATTTTGCAAAGAGGCTGAAAAATGTCGCCTGAAGAATTTAAATATTTTCAGACCCTTTGTCAACATTCTGTCAAAAAGAAAAAATGAAAATACATAAGCAGGCAGCCGCATATCCGCGTCTGCCTGCTTTTTAATGTGTGTTCACATGAAATTCCTCTTGCCCGGTTGAAGAATCAGCGGTTTTATGGTATAATCTGAATCTGAACCCCCGGTACAGACATAGAGCATAAAAAGGAGAATTACTATGTACACAATACAAGTAAAAATCGAGTCCGAAAGTGAACTGTACAGCCCCTATGATGAAAGCTGCCGCACACTGAACAGCGATGTCGTTGACTATCTTACGGAGCAGTACGAAAAAAAGGGTGGTGATGATTCTATTATCTTAAAAATTAAATGCGGCAGTGAAATTGACTATGGCCGAGTACGCGATGCTTTTCAGGAACTTATCCGAAAGTATGAAATCAGCAATTCAAACCAGCGGCGTTTGAACCGGGTAAAACAGATATGGCTGCTTTGTATTGGCGTTGTCTTTGTCGCCGCGGCAATAGCGTTAGACAATGTTATCGGCTCTGTTTTTGTTGAACTGATTTCTATCGTCGGTTCATTTGCTGTTTGGGAGGCGGCCAATATCTGGATTGTTGAAAAGCCGAAAAATCGCTTACAAAAGCGCATGATGAAAGGTCTGAAAGCAACAAAAATACAGATTGAAAGCCCATCAGCGCAAGCAATATCCGATACTTGAAGTTAATGATATTTAATAAGGGGCTTGCACCGTCATTATCACAAGTATTTATAAGTCACTAAAATATTTAAAGGCATCGCTTCGGCGGTGTTTTTTTATGAATGGTGATTGCGATATTGATAAGATCAAAATTTTTATAAGAAAGTTTAAATATCATTCATAATCGCACTTAAATACATAAATTTTATCCTGGAAATATTATTTTTTCGTAAATTTACACGAGCTTTTCTTTAGTTATTGTAATTTTCAAATTTTTGCGTTATAATATGTTTCAATGGGGTTTGCGCGGTTTGAACAAAAAATGAACCTCATCTGCCGAGAAAAGACAACAGGGGGACGTTCTGTGTCAATAAAGGAATTTCCCCGCTTATGAGAAAGTACCTTAGCGGCCGTGGAAAATGTATGTAACCCGTTTATTTTGAAATTGGTGAAAAATCAATTAAAGAAATCAGACGGGCGCTTTTATCATGTACAGGTGAGAGCAAGTCTGAAATTGAGGCGCTAAGGGATAGCTGTATTTAAAATCAGAAAATTGAAATACCCGGCTTAACAGACGGAATCGTGGGAAACTTCCGTTGACAAAGGCAGATCAGGATCTTGATCGGTTTGAGATCGACCCGCGATTTTAAAAGAGGTATTTGAACGTACGCTGAACCCGAAAAACGCGGCGTGATGTACTACACCTCTATCGGAAATATAAATTATAAATGATCTTAGAAAAGCGCTTACAAACGACACAAAGAACTAAAAGGAGGAGCATAGTAATGTTGGCGGTAATTATCTTTACCATATTTGGATATTTTTCCGGCAGCGTACTATACGCTAAGGTGTTCGGAAATGCATTTGGGAAAAAAGAGTTGTACAAAAAAAGCGCGGATCATAATCCGGGTACAGCGAATGCATATAAATACGGGGGTTTTTGGTGCGGAACACTGACCTTGATTTGCGATATTCTCAAAGGATTCCTGCCTGTATTTTTGTTTTTGCGTTTCGTGCCGAATCGCAGAGAATGGGGCTTGCTGCCCGTTCTGATCGCGCCTGTAGTGGGGCATATACTCCCGTTGTTCAGCAGATTTCACGGCGGAAAAGGAATAGCGACGACATTCGGCTGCCTGTTAGGTATAATTCCTTATTGGATGCCGGTCATCATGTTAGCGGCAGCGTTTATAACTCTGTCCGTGATATTGAGGATCACACCGCATTATTATCGCACTATTTTCGCATATTTGGCTGCCGCCGCCGGTATGATCCTGCTGCGTGCCGCACCCTCGGTATGTGTCGGCTTTTTGATAATCACCGCGATAGTGTGTCTGCGGTTGCTGTTAAGCGACGAAAAAAAGGAAAAATTTAAGGTGAAGCTGTTATGGATGCGTTGATCCTATCCTGCGGGACAGGCGGCGGTCACAACAGCGCATGTATAGCAATGAAACAAGAACTGTCCGCAAGGGGCCACAGTGTAAAAACGCTGAATCCTTATTTGCTGAAAGATTCAAAAATTGCCGATACTATTAACAATATATATATTAACCTCGTGCAGAAAGCGCCTTCCGCTTTTGGTCTGTTATACCGCTTGGGAAACATTTACCGTAAACTGCCGTTTTTTTCTCCTGTCTACCACATTAACGGGAGAATGGTGCCGCTCTTTGAAAAATTCATACTCGAGAATCATTTTGACGCGATTGTAACTACGCATCTTTTCCCTGCTGAAATAATCACAAACATGAAACGGCACGGAATTACCGTACCTAAAACCTATTTTATCGCAACAGACTACACCTGCATACCCTTCACAGAGGAAACCGACTGCGATTATTATATCATTCCCGCTAAGGAACTGACCGATGAATTTGTGTCAAGAGGTATTTCGAGAAATCGTATAGTTCCCCTCGGTATCCCTGTAAGACAGCAATTTCGCGAAGAAATTGACCCAAATGAAGCTAAGATCAGTCTTGGACTTGACCCGGAGAAAAAATATATCTTAATAGCGGGCGGGAGTGTCGGCGCGGGTCAGATCGAGTTAATCGTTCCTCTGCTTCTGGAACATTATGACGATAAGGTAAGGCTGATAATCGTATGCGGCAATAACCGTACCTTGTATCAGCATTTGAATAACAAATATCAGAATCGCTGTATTCTCCTTGAATATACCTCGCAAATGGCGGAATATATGCGTGCCTGCGACCTTTTCCTGTCAAAGCCGGGAGGACTGTCCTCTACGGAAGCGGCAGTGACCGAAACCGCGCTGGTTCACATTACGCCGATCCCGGGGTGTGAAACCCGCAACATGGCGTTTTTTGAAAAGAATGGTATGTGCTGTGCCGTAAGATCTCCAAAGAAGGAACTGATAGACGCCTGCAACCGTCTGATGGATGAAACCCAGCGGCAAAAAATGCGTGAAAATCAACATAGTATTATTTCGGAAAATGCCGCTTCCTCAATTTGCGAACTTATAGAAAATGAGTACAGCCAGTCAAAAATAACAGCTTTATACGGATAAACATAACGCGCGCATATACATTGAAAATAACTGTCGATATTGATGAACGGTGATGAAATTGTATCCTCCGTCAAGAACATGACCGGGAGTATGTGTGCGGCTGAGTTGATAAAAATGCATCGGAAGTTAGCTGAAATATATTGAAAAGCTTCTTTCTTAGTTCAGCGCCGCGATTTTCTTAGCGGCGCTTATTATTAAGTACGCTGAAACCTTTAAAAGATCTCCGTTCCTATTTTGAGCGAATGGTGAGGAATATAAATCAGTCCGGGTATCCCCGCCGGGAATCCAACGGGGGAGAGTGCCGCTCCGCAGACTTCCGTTTATCATATAATGAAAGGAATATAAATATGAAACTTGGAATCGTAGGTTTACCGAATGTAGGGAAAAGCACGCTCTTTAACGCTATCACAAACGCGGGCGCGCAATCAGCCAACTATCCGTTTTGCACCATAGAGCCGAACGTGGGCGTAGTCGCTGTCCCTGATCCGCGCCTTGACAAGCTCGCGGAAATGTATCAGCCCGAGAAATTTACGCCCGCCACAGTTGAGTTTGTTGATATAGCGGGTCTTGTAAAGGGAGCGTCCAAGGGCGAGGGGCTTGGCAATAAATTTTTATCCAATATAAGGGAATGCGACGCGATCGTTCACGTCGTCCGCTGCTTTGATAATGATGATATTATCCATGTTGACGGTTCTGTTGATCCCAAACGTGATATTGATACAATAAACGTAGAGCTTATACTCTCCGATATGGAAATGCTCGACCGCCGCATCGATAAAACTCAAAAGCTTCTCAAGGGCGACAAAAAATATCAGTCAGAGCTTGACTTTTTTAAACGAGTCAAGGAGGCTCTCAACGAGGGCAGATCCGCCCGCTCGGTTGAGTGCAACGATGATGAGGCGGAGCTTCTCAAGAGCGTCGCTCTCCTCACAAACAAGCCGGTAATATATGCCGCGAATGTAAACGAGGACGATTTTGCAAAGGGTATTGAAAACAACAAATATGTTCAAACGGTCAGGGAAATAGCCGACAGCGAACACGCCGCCGTCCTTCCGATATGCGCCGAAAGCGAGGCTGAAATCTCGGATCTGAGCTATGAGGAGAAAGCTATATTCCTCTCCGAAATGGGGCTGGAACAATCGGGTCTTGACAGGCTTATCACGGAGTGCTACTCACTGCTGGGGCTTATTTCCTACTTAACGGCGGGAAAGCCCGAGGTAAGGGCATGGACTATCACTAAGGGCACAAAGGCTCCGCAGGCCGCGGGTAAGATTCACACGGATTTTGAGCGCGGGTTCATTCGCGCTGAGGTCATATCCTTTGACGATTTGATCGCGTGCGGCTCTATGAACGCCGCTAAGGAAAAGGGGCTTGTACGCTCCGAGGGAAAGGACTATGTAATGAGGGACGGGGATATTGTTCACTTCAGATTTAATGTGTAAGTGACGTACCTGTATCAATAAATTTTCGGCAGGCGAATCTTGACCGCCTGTCTTTTTATTTTATACATTCTTCTTAATATATCATCTTTGCCATTAAAAAATTTCTGAATAGTTGTCTTCGCACGGACTTGAAGTCAGCATTTTAATATGAAATTAAAATATCCGTTCTCCGGCTTCTCCGTCATAAGAAAATAATTGATTTATATTTTTATTCCTTGAAATGCTTAAGCCGGATAATGAAATATCCCTGACACATTTTTCTAAATATGTATACTGTTTTTCAAGTTCTTGACATAAATAAAAAAATATATATGTTACAGGTCTTTTGCTGATATATACACTGCCTTGAATATGGTCAAAATCATTTTTCAAAAACCGTGCTATGTCATAACATGCCTTTGTATAGTTTTCTCCGAAAATCTGTTTAAGTACATTTGTATCTAAATCAAAAGCTATTTGTTTCCTTGTGTTTCTCATTTTCTGTTATCTTCCATTGTTTAAAGCCTTCTACACAGTTTTCTTTTTCGTACCCATCATCATATTCTAAATATTTCATGTAATTCAAATGCTCTTGAATATCGGTCAAAAACTGATTTGCGATTATCATCAATAGGCAAAACGCATCTTCTCCGTCTTTTTCAAAAACGCCATGAATGTTTCTGCAATTTTATTTTCTTTTGCATACTTCCGTACCTCTGTCAGCAGATCATTCTCCGTAAGTCCCGCCTTGGCAAGCCCTGCCTTATAAAATTCAAATGTTAATTTAACCATGATATTATTCTCTCCTGTCTGATATATTTTCGCTTATATAACGCAATTTTTTACGTCAAGTAAATTTTTTGCCCACTCCTGCTTTTCCGAATAGCGTATGATACACCTGTCGGTGCAGCTTTTCATCTCAAAGGGTATCCCGCCGGAGGTTAGCTCCTTGAGCTGTTCCGAAGTGACATGGGAGTAAAATAATTTCGGTTCATGCTTTGCATTGGCGTCTGATTTATTGGATTTAAAATATTTCGGACTGAGTTATTTCGATAAACTTTGCGTCATATACATGATATATTTGCCTTAATATCAAAACCGACAGTTGACGAAACGGCATCTGATGGGGTAAAATCATCTTACATACAGAAAGGAGTGCATATTTATGGCAGAAGTTAAACCGTTTCGCGCACTGAGATTTGATATTGAAAAGGCCGGCAGGATCGACGGGTTGGTTTGTCCGCCGTATGACATAATCAGTGAGGAACAGCGCAAAGCATATATCGGCAAAAACGAGCATAATATAATCAGACTGGAACTTCCGCGCGGAGAGAATCCCTATGAGGAAGCGGGGAAAACTCTTGAGAAATGGATAAATGACGGCATCCTGAAGCAGGACGAGCGTGAGGGTATATACATTTATGAGGAAGAATTTACGGCATACGGGGTACGCAATAAATTCAAGGGTTGTATAACAAGAGTAAGACTTGAGGAGTTCTCAAAGGGTATTATACTTCCGCACGAGGAAACCTTATCCAAGGCGAAGCGGGACCGCTTTGAGCTTATGAAAGCAACCGCATGTAATTTCAGTCAGGTTTACTCACTTTATATGGACGAGAAGCATACGGTAAGAAATAAGCTCGACGAGCTGTCGGCAGGAAAGCCTGAGATAGAACTTACGGACAACGACGGAGTTACGCACCGTCTGTGGATAGTTACGGACGAAGCCGGCATCAATGCGATCTGCGGTGAATTTGACGGCAAAAGACTGTACATAGCAGACGGACACCACCGCTATGAAACAGCCCTGAATTACAGGAACTACTGCCGGGAGAATAACATCGGCGACGGCGGCGAGGATTATGTGATGATGATGCTCGTCGATATGGAGCATGAGGGGCTTGTCGTTTTCCCGACGCACAGGGTCGTCCGCGGCCTTGAGAGCTTTGACCCCATAAAGTCAGAGGAGCGATTCGGGGAATATTTTGATGTGGAGAAAAAGCCTTCATATGTTTCAATGGAAAGAGATCTGCGTGAGCTTTATGACCGCGGCAAAAAGGCATACGGGTTTTACAGCGGCGGCGACGGCTATACACTGCTTACGTTCAGGGACTCCGACGCGCTAAAAAAACTTCTCCCCGGTATGCTCGAACCCGTCAGAGAGCTTGACGTTACCGTTTTGCACTCGCTTATTCTTGAAAAGTTGTTCGGGATTGACGCCGAGAACATGGCCGATCAGAAAAATCTGATATATACCAAGGATTTTAACGACGCGATACAAAGCGTCAGGAACGGCAGCGCACAATGCGCGTTTATCCTCAATCCGACGCGTGTAACGGAAATCCGTGATGTAGCGGCGGCAGGAGGCAAAATGCCGCAGAAGTCCACATATTTCTATCCCAAGCTTATCACAGGCCTTGTAATGAACAAGCTGTTTTGATAAGCGCCGATACGGCAGACTCGTTCATTTCACGGCGAAATGAAAGGAATGTTAAAAATGATTTTCAGAACACCTGCCGCTTCTTCTTCCGCGCAGGGGTCAAAAATTTTCGGTCTTAACGGATATGTCGGAGAGCCTGTGTTACGGAGTGGCAGCAAGCGAAACAGATATGCGCGTTACTCTCCGGTAGCCCAAGCCCCAACGGCTGAGGTTCTCTCCGTGCCTTCCGGCGTCAGCTGCTCCGATAAAAGGCTGAACGACGCTGAGGTAAATAACGAAACAGATTCCGAACCCGGGGAACTCTACACAGTGCAAAACGGCGAGGAAGTTTTTCCCGCCGAGCCGGAGCAGAACAGCTCTCCCGTAAATAATGACGGCAGGCTTTATTCCGAGGAGCGTGTCCTTTTTGAACAGACTGACACCGCGCCCGACAAAGCCGGCGTGCAAGTCAAAGCGCCGCGTTATTATCACAAAAATTTCCTGACCACAAAAGGAATATTCTGGTTTATAGCGTTAATATCCGTACCTGTAGTAAATGTCGCGGCGCTGCTCATATGTTCGTTTAAGCATGGAATAAATGAAAGCTACAGGGCGGTTTCACGCGCGGTACTGATATGGCTTTTGATTTTTACGACGGCTGTATCGGCAGTCGCAGCCACACTGTTTTTTATGAGAGTACCTATTGATATTACCTCATGCTACAAAAGCATACGAGCTTATCTCGACGGAATTTTACTATAACCGAATATTAAAAAAACGATCCCCATGCTTCAGACAAGAAGAAGCATGGGGATTATTGTATTTACGGCAAGTATAAGTTTTGTTTACGTCCTCGGAGGCGAAACGCCGAATTTTTTGAGCATAAATTCGATACGTTCGCGGGTCAGACCTTTTATAAGAATATTTTGAGCATCATAACGATAGTAGTCCTCAGGTCTGAGCGACTTCAGAAAATCATCATACATAACATGGCCGAGTATCTTTTCCTCGGAATATGAGTACAGACAGATATACCAGTCATCAATGACAAGGGGTTCGCCTGTTTTGGGATTTACTGCCCCGTATGGTACTCTCGGTACTGACGGAACAATGCTGACGACGCCCTGCGTAAAAACATATAATCCAAATAAATCGTCACTGTACTTAGTTTTGCAAATATTCGGTGCGGCATAGTATGCGTCTATATTCTGCATTCTGTGCATATAATCGCGAAAGGCAGCGAGATCGCCGCCGTCGGCAAGTATTTTTATATCGTCATCATCGAGATACAGTGCCCACAATGCGCAGAAAATAATCGGATTGTTATATTTTCCGCCTATAAGCTCCTTATATTTTCTTAGAGATTCAGCCTTTGCGGCGTCTGCAAGTTCCATTGAGTTATACGGGTCAAAAACAATGCCGTTTTCAGATGCCTCCGCATCTCCGCTCCAAAAGTCCGCGACACGCTTTGCCGTTTCGTATAAATCGTCAATATCCTCCTCGGATGTCGGCAGAGGCAGAAAAAGGTCTATTTGATCCTTGCCGAAATTTACGCTTATGCTTCTGCCGATATGCTCAGGATTAAACATGCAGATGCTGCCGTCGGAGGCGGTTTTATTTATGTTCAGGCGCGTCCCGTCAAACGCTCCGTACTTAAAAATATCGCCTGTGATATATGAGACGGACGGAGCGTCGCTTTTGCCGGATTTATTTTTGACTGAAATTTCTATTGACATCATTAGCACCCGCTTACTTTGCGTACTTTGCTTTTAATTTATCGTATATCATATTCGCGCACATATATACATTGCCGCCGCCGAGGGTAATTATCAGGTCGTCGGGCTTCGCGCTGTTTACTACGAAGTCAGCGATCTCCTCAAAGGTTTCAAAACACACGCAGCCCTTTATCTTCGCGGCAAGGTCTCGGGAGTATATGTTGTAGGTATTTTTCTCGCGCACTGCGAGGATTTCCGAGAGAACAGTGTGATCGGGTATAGAGAGAGCCTCCGCGAAATCGTCGAGCAGCATAGCCGTTCTCGAATATGTATGAGGCTGAAATACCGCCCATACATTTTTATAGCCCATTTTCATCGCCGAGTTGAGAGTTGCTTTAAGCTCCGTCGGGTGATGCGCGAAATCATCGGCGACGGTTACGCCGCCCACCGTACCGAGTACTTCAAATCGTCTGTGCGCTCCGCTGAACTCACCGAGTCCTTTCGCAATATCACAAGCCGCGACACCGAGCTCAAAGCCCGTGACGGCGGCCGCGAGAGCGTTGAGAACATTATGCTTTCCGGGAACATTGAGCTTGACGCTCGTCAGTTTTATTTTGCCCTTGATAATGTCGAACTCGTCTGTTACGCCTTCATTTGTGATAACAGCGCGGTAGTCGTTTTTTTCTCCGAATCCGAATGTTATCGCGCGGCATTCGACGCCCTCTACAGCTTTCATCGTATTGGCGTCGTCGCCGTTTACAATGAGGAGCGATGTAGTCTGCTGTGCAAATTTTCGGAAAGATTCTATTATCCTGTCGAGCGTTCCGAAATAGTCGAGGTGATCGGCGTCTATATTAAGAATGATAGAAATCGCCGGATCAAGGTGCAGAAATGTGTCAACGTACTCACACGCCTCGCATACTATAATGTCGCTCTTACCTATTCGGCTGTTGCTTCCGAGGAACGGCAGCTTTCCGCCGATTATCGCCGTAGGGTCAAAACCGGCCATTGTGAGAAGCTGAGTGAGCATTGACGTAGTCGTCGTTTTACCGTGAGTGCCCGAAACACCAATGGAGCGGTTATATTTCTTAGTAACCTCACCGAGCATGATGCACCGCTCGACAGCGGGGATTCCAAGGTGTTTCGCGGCGGTAAGCTCTGGATTGTCGAGCTTTACGGCGGCGGTATATACGATGAGATCCGCGCCCTCGACGTTCTCCGGATAGTGTCCCATTACGACCGGTATCCCGTATGAGCGAATACGCTCAAGAGTATCTGACTCCGCCACGTCGGAGCCTGTTATCGTATAACCTTCATTATGCAGTATCTCCGCAAGCGGACACATACCCGACCCGCCGATACCTATAAAGTGTATTCTCTTAACACCGTCCAAAATATTTTGCTTATCCAAAAAATCCACTCCTAAATCATAATGATTAACATACATTCTCGGGGACTGTCTGTTCAATAAAGGGAATTGCGCCGTCATTATACAGGCACGGCGCGTTTTGTTAAATGAATTTTACTGCTCCTTACGCTTCATATGCAAAAAGAAAGCACTCGCCTGAGCGAATGCTTTCTTTTGATAGCGTTGGAGCGGATGACGAGGCTCGAACTCGCTACCTCCACCTTGGCAAGGTGGCGCTCTACCGGATGAGCTACATCCGCATTTCCTAATGCTTGATAATTATAACGTATCAACTAAAAAATGTCAAGGCATTTTTTTGTTTTTTTTAATTATTGTAAATCCCCAAAGATAGTAAATTTCCAAAATAAATTTTACAGTGGAATTTACTTTTGAAAATCCGTCATTTGACGGTCAGTTCCCTTATAAAATAAAGACTGCCGGTACAGTCTGAGTGCTGGACCGTCAGTCTTTTTATAGGGGTTTAAGCCGTCGCGGGCAGGCGCGTATTTATCAGCTTGATATTTATCAAAGCTCCTCGTCAACAAGAGCCTTGCCTATGGAAATATCAGTTACGCTGTCGTCCTGCATCATGAAAGTTATAATATTGCCGCCAATCTCGTAGGTGACAGTGTTGTCCTTTCCCGCATCGCCGTATGCCTTTGAAACATCGCTTCTTGATGAACCCGACGTGATGCCGGCGCCTGTTTTAGCTTCACCCGGGCCGTTTATATAAATATCGGAAAGATACTGCTTGCCGTCGTTTTTATAAGCATAGACAGTCATATTGTCATATGTATAGGAATAGGACTCCTCTCCGCCTTCAAACTCAGGCTCGATGGTTTCCTTAAAGTCGGGATCGCCGAGTTTTTTAAGCAGCTTGGAAATATCAGCGCCGACGGTCACTTCTACATTATTGTATACAACGGCGTCCTTTTTTTTGGAACTGCTTTTTGAATTTTCCTTTTTTGAAGATTCCTCTTTTGAAGATTCCTCTTTTGAAGATTCCTCTTTTGAAGATTCCTCTTTTGAAGTTTTTTCTTTTGAATTTTCCGCCTTTGAAGCTTCCTCTTTTGACGGTTCACGGTTTTCATCTGTTTTTGAATTGTTCCCGCTTGTTTCCGCGACAGATGATGTTTTTTCCGAGGCTTCATCGCTTGATGTATTATCGCCGCCTGAGCAAGCCGCTATGCTCAATGCCATGCTTGCCGCCAAGATTAAAATAAATATCCTTTTCATTTTATCTCTCTCCCTGTTTTTAATACTTTCATCGGTTATAATATGTACTCTAATATTATAAACATATTTTCTGTAAAATTTTGTGCTTTTATAGAATTATAAAATAAGTATTTAAAGATTTACAAAACGGCATAAAAAACCGCAACGATATTTCGGAGCGGAAATTTTTATCCGTCTGTAAAGGTTATGCCGTTTTAATTTTCGTATTTTTCGGAGTACGAGCCTATTAAGGTTTAATGGTGAGGTATTCGCAGACACTAAATGCCCCGCCTGCGGTTGCCGTCGTGCCGCTTTTCAACTTTATGCTTGTATTCTCCGTTATATAGTCATAAGCAACCTTTCCGGCGTATGCTGCGCCATCGGTCTGTGAATCATACCACGCCGTTCCATAAGGCGTTGTATGCGAATAGTGTGTCCCATTATATAGCTTTGTTGTTGATGATCGTGTTTCACTTCTGCGAACTTTCAACCGTCTTGGGCTGATAAAGGTTTCTTAATGCGACCGCCGCCGCGCCGGCGACGTATAAGAGGCGGAGCTTATTATGTACTTAAAATTATCGTTCATGCTTTTTTCTCCGGTTTTTTAAAAATTTTAAATAAAGTCCATTTGACTTGGTGTCCTCGACCGTAATTTTTCAACATACAGGTACAGGCAGTACCTTATAAACCACACAGATCTTTAAAAACCTTTCTATAATTATACGATTAAAAAGAGAGCCGGATAGTAAATTTTTTACTGATCAGACAAAATCCCGTCTCTGAGGCAGGATAAAGATAATTTTCGCACTTCCCGAATCTCTTGACGGATTAGAAAACTGTATTATAATATATTTAGTCGAAAATATGTAAAGTGTAGATGATAATTCAGTAACAGACAGACAAAAAAGCGGCGGACAAAGCCTGCAGATCCAGAATATGCCCGCAGATAAGAAAAAGGTTATGTTTGCCGGGAAATTCGGCTGTTTCGGGTTCATAAATAACTCAGGCAATATGGCGCCCGCATTTTAGGCGTGAAAATGTCACACGTGTTATATAATGACGTGGGCAAGTCTTTTATTGAATGTATTTGACAGGACGCCGATTATGCGGCGCAAACCGCGGAGAATTATCGGGGAGCGATATTTTTGCTGAAAAAAAACGAAATATATAAAACCGAAATAACCGGTCTTACCGCCGAGGGGAACGGCGTATGCAAAATAAACTCTATGGCGGTATTTGTTCCGCATACAGCCGCCGGAGATATACTTGAGGTTCGCATAGTCAAGACACTCAGTAATTATGCCTTCGGGATCATTGAAAAAATAATAACTCCGTCAAAGGACAGGATTTCGCCCGACTGCCCGGTAAGCGACAGATGCGGCGGGTGCATACTTCGTCACATAAGCTATGACGCAGAGCTTGTTTTCAAGCGTCAGTGTGTTTATGACGCCGTCACCCGTATAGGCGGCATTGACGGCTCTGCTGTCGGGAAAATCATTCCCTCTGAAAGCATCATATCATATCGCAACAAGGTTCAGCTTCCGATAACATATGACAGCGGCGGAAATATCACTGTCGGCTTTTTCGCGCGGAGAAGCCACAGAGTTATACCGATAAGCGGCTGTCTGCTCCATTCAAAAGCGTTCGACCCGATAATTGACGCGTTCATCGCCTTTGCAAACAAATACAGGCTTTCTCCGTATGACGAGAAAACTCACAGCGGGCTGCTGCGTCATCTGTATTTGCGCCACGCAATGGGAACGGGAGAAATAATGGTCTGTATTGTCGTCAACGGAAAAGACATTCCGCATTCCGGCGAGCTTATAAAAGACCTTTTATCGGCAAGCGATAAGATAAAAACAATTATAATAAATGAAAATCGCGAAAAAACGAATGTGATAACGGGAAAGGTATGTCACACTCTCTACGGCGAGGGGTATATTACCGACACCTTATGCGGCATTTTATTCAGGATTTCGCCGCTGTCATTTTATCAGGTCAACCGTGCTCAAGCCGAAAAGCTGTATAATATAATTCGGGAATTTGCGGATCTGAAACCGCACGAAACGCTGCTCGACCTTTATTGCGGAACGGGGACCATAGGGCTCACGATGGCACGCTTTGTTAAAAAGCTGTACGGTGTGGAAATCATACCCGAAGCTATTGAGGACGCGAAAACAAACGCAAGAATAAACGGCGTCAGTAATGCGGAATTTTTCTGCGGAGACGCCGCGGCATTCGCGGAGAAGCTTGCCGCGCGGGGAGTAAAGCCCGACTGCGTAATAATCGACCCGCCGCGCAAGGGGTGTGATTCAATGCTTATCAAAACAACAGCGGAGCGTTTTTCGCCGTCAAGGGTGGTATATGTTTCGTGCAATCCCGCGACACTTGCAAGGGATTTGAGGACTTTTGAAGAGTATGGTTATGAAGCAGACAGAATTGTTCCCGTGGATTTATTTCCGAGGACGGGGCATGTGGAGACGGTTGTTTTGATGTCAAGGGTCAGGGATTAAAAGTGCATAAAATGCCCAGAAATCAAGGGATTCCGGGAATATTGCCACAGGCGGCAGCGTTGCCGGAATCCTTTCTTTATACCCTTTGACAACAGTTGCCACCACTGGTTTTTCGGGGTGTGTAACAAGGGAACTGCTTTT
>CAYLOD010000033.1:0-17622 GCA_964385235.1 uncultured Clostridium sp. | reverse complement strand
ATGATTTGCAGATGGCTGGGATGGCTGGATTCGAACCAGCGGAATGACGGAGTCAAAGTCCGTTGCCTTACCGCTTGGCTACACCCCAGCAAAATTCCGAACACACACACGAGCGGATAAGACCCGTGTGTTTTCGGGAAAAATAAAATTGGGGTGGATAGTCGGATTCGAACCGACGCTCTCTGGTGCCACAAACCAGCGCTTTAACCAGCTAAGCTATACCCACCGTAACATGGCGCGCCAAAAGGGACTCGAACCCCTGACCTACTGCTTAGAAGGCAGTTGCTCTATCCGGCTGAGCTATTGGCGCAAATGGAGCGGGTGATGGGAATCGAACCCACACAACCAGCTTGGAAGGCTGGTGTTCTACCACTGAACTACACCCGCATATTGTGACGAACATTATAATATCACATATTTTTTATGATGTCAATATGAAAAAAGAAATTTTTTGAAGTTCAACTTCGGCAGTAACAACGGTAAAAAGCGGTTTTTTAAACTATCTTTATGTTAAAGAACAGATATACAAGTCTTGAACAAACTATACTATAATAGTATTATTAAAGAGAGGTCAGCGTATACCGCGACAAAATATATTGTGCATGATAGAGGTGTTGATATGCTGAAAAAAGGAGATTATGTCGGAATAACAGCCTGTTCTGACGCGAGAAAGGAAAGTGAGCGCAAAAATATCGAACTCCTTTGTCGTGAATTAAAGGCTATGGGACTTGTGCCTGTCATGAGCGGCTTTATTTATGCAGGTGACAATGCTTTTTCCGGGAGCGCAAAGCAGCGCGCCGAAGCGCTTATGGGATTTTATCGTGACAGCCGGATTAAAGCCGTTTTCGATATTTCGGGCGGAGATATGTGCAGCGAGCTTTTAGACCTGATTGACTATAATGTAATAGCGAAAAATAAAAAGCCGTTTTTCGGATACAGCGACATCACTGCTCTTATAAACGCGATATATTGTAAAACGGGCAATTCCTCCTGCCTGTATCAGGTCAGGAATCTTGCCGGCAGCTTCGGCGATGAGCAAAAGCGGAGATTTTCAGATTCCGTTATGGGTGACGGAAGTGAACTTTTTGACTTTAAGTATGAATTTATTCGAGGAAGTGAGGTGAAAGGCATTGTTTTGGGGGGAAATATGCGCTGCCTGCTCAAACTCGCGGGAACGGAGTATATGCCCGACTTCACAGGTAAAGTTATTTTTCTTGAGAGCCTTGGCGGCGGAGCGGAGCGCGTGGTTGCCTGCATGAGCCAGCTCAGGCAGATCGGTGTTTTTAACAAGGTCAGCGGGGTTCTTCTCGGTGAGTTTACATATATGACAGATAATAAATGTAAGCCGACAGTTGAGGAAATTATACTCCGTGAAGCAGGAAACGCTGAAATACCTATCGCAAGAACTCGTGAAATCGGACATTCACATAATTCAAAAGCCATTATGATCGGTGAATATATAGACTTAAAATAAAAAAATGCTCGTTCCGCTTCCGTTCGGGAAACAGGACGGGCAAAATTTATCTGTATCTTATTTACTTATCCGTATCATTGTCTTTATTGTTCTTTTTCTTTTTACTTGATACAATACCTATAATAATTACAGCAAGAGCGGCGGCGGCAACTACGGCGGCGACAATAATAAGAAGCGTACGTTGTTCATCTCCGGTTGCGACCGCAAGGCTTTCAGCATTTGCGGCCGCCACAGCAGATACGGAAGTGCAAAGAACCGCCAGCGTGGAAACTACCGACATAATAATTGCAAACAGTTTTTTCATAGCTTTATCCTCCTAAAAAGTTTATTTAGAAAAATGTATTTACTTACTGAATATATTATATCATTTTTTAAAAAACAATGCAACGCCTGACTTTAATTTTTAACGAAAAAATTTTTTAAACGGTATATATAAATTTAAAAGGCATTTACGGCACGCTGACCCCAAAAGCAAAACAGTCCTACGGCGGGGCGGGGCCCAACGGGACTGAGCCCAACGGGGCGGGGCCCAACGGGACGGGGCCCAACGGGACGGGACCCATTATAAATTTATAATTAATTAATACAGCTTTGGAGCGATCATGTTTCAGAGCTGTATTTTATACTAAATAAATCTATATAATAATAAATATAATATATGTTATATCTATGTATTGATTTAAGGAATCTTTTGTAGTAGAATTATAGAAAAATTGCGAATATATTGCATATTTTGCACAGATTCGCGATTAATAGCGGAAAAGGCGCGTGCAGTGTTAATGCCAAACCGTCCGACCGTTATTTATTTTAAATAAAGGTGGTAATAATCGTGGCAGCTAAGGATGGCTTTAAATTCGGCGTAGTGGAACTGCTTTTACTGACACTCCTTTCAAATGAAGATAAATACGGCTACCAAATTTCACAGGAAGTATCGAACTTAAGCGGCGGTTATCTTAATTTAAAAGAGGGCTCCATGTATCCTGTGCTGTATAAGCTTATGGAAAAGGGATATATTTCCAGCAATGTGGAAAAAACAGGTATAAGGCGTACCCGTGTTTACTATCACCTTGAGGACAGCGGCAGGGAGTACCTGCAGGGAATAAAAAATAACTATATCCTTAATACCAAGGCGATTTTTAAAATCGCACAGATTAGCGAGGAAGATTTTCTTACATCCGACATACATTAGAAATACCATAATAAAGCTCAGTCCGCAGAATAATACTGCGGATTTTTCTCTATATTTCAGTAAAATACCTGTAAAATATGACGAAAATCGGTTAAAATTTTAGCTATATTATATAAATATTAAAGACTTAGTGTTGACTTTATCGCCGCAATATCGGATAATAACATTAGTTTTCTTAAACAGATAATTTTGTGGCGTAATTCTGAAAAGAAACGAGATGATATAATTGATAAAAAGCATGACGGGCTTCGGCAGATTTGACGGGACTGTCGGAGGAAGGAACATTGTTGTTGAGATAAAAACGGTGAACCACCGCTTTCTCGATTTTTCATGCAGGATAAACAGGGGCTACAACTTCCTTGAGGAAAAGCTTACCGACTTTATTTCGGAGCGTATATTCAGGGGAAAGGTAGACGTATTTATAACAGTTTCCGAGGACGAAAATACGGAGTCGGTTGTAGAGATCAATCATTCGCTTGCGGCAGGATATGTAAAGGCGCTGCGTGAGCTTTCCCAAAAATACGGAGTTAAGGAAGATATTTCCGCGTATACTCTCTCAAAGTACAACGACGTTCTGAACGTCCGCAAGCCCGCCGAAGATGAGGAGCTTGTATGGTCCATAGTGAGAGAGGGCGCGGATAAGGCTCTCTGCGGACTTATAGAAATGAGGGAGAGAGAGGGCGAAAAGCTGAAGGCTGATGTTCGGCTGCATGGCGGGAATATTATTTCGCTCATTGAAAAGGTCGAGGAGCGCTCCCCGAAAATCGTAGAGGAATATCGTGAAAAGCTTCTCGCCAGATTGAAGGAGATACTTGTCGGCGTAGAAACAGACGAACAAAGGGTCTTGACGGAGGCCGCGATTTTTGCCGACAAGACCGCCGTCGCGGAGGAAACTGTCAGACTGCGTTCGCATATTGCGCAAGTTTATAAAATGCTTGAAAGCAATGCCCCGGTGGGCAGAAAGCTTGACTTTATTGTTCAGGAAATGAACAGGGAAGCGAATACCATCGGTTCAAAGATAAGCGATTTAGAGCTTTCTCATGTTGTCGTAGACATAAAGGCGGAAATCGAAAAAATTCGTGAACAGGTTCAGAACATAGAATAACGGAGGTTTGCCATGAAACTTGTAAATATCGGCTACGGCAATCTTATCGCGGCGGAAAGGATCATAGCCGCTGTGTCGCCGGACGCCGCGCCTATAAAGCGTATGACTCAGGACGCGCGTGACAAGGGAATACTTATTGACGCCACCTGCGGTCGAAAGACAAAGTCTGTTGTTTTTACCGACAGCGGTCATGTAATCCTCTCGGCGTTGCCGCCTGAAACACTTGCCAACCGTGTGAACGTCAAAAACGAAGATAATAACGGAAAAACCGCAGAAGGGAACGGTAAAATTGAAGAATAAAGGTCTTATATTCATACTTTCCGGACCGTCGGGAGCGGGGAAGGGAACGCTTGTAAAGGAGCTTTTAAAATTTGACGGGAACGAGGTTTCCGTTTCAGCGACGACGAGAGCTCCCCGCGAAGGTGAGATAGACGGCGTTCACTATCACTTTTTGACGGTTGAGAAATTTAATGAGCTGATAGAACAAAACGGTGTTCTCGAATATGCCCGGTACTGCGGAAATTACTACGGGACGCCCGGCGCGCCGATAGATGAATGGCTTTCCGAGGGTAAAAATGTTATTCTTGAAATCGATGTTCAGGGCTGCCGTCAAATCAAGGCAAAGCGTGATGACGTTGTAACCGTCTTTATCGCGCCGCCGTCAATGGAGGTTCTCGAAAAAAGACTTCGCGGCAGGGGTACAGAAAGCGACGACGTTATAGCGCGGCGTCTTGACGCGGCAAAAGGCGAACTTGAAAAGGCGGGCGAGTATGATTATGTTGTCGTCAACGGTCCAATAGAGGAATGCGCCGCTGACGTTATGGCTATATTTAAGGCGGAGAATATCAAGGCGCAGAACAGAGAAACTATTTGTGAACTCTTGAAAGGATAAATCAAGAAATAAAAATTATTTCCGAATAATATAATAACGGGGCAGGACCCTTATTTAATAAATTATTTTAAGAGGTGCAGTATAATGATAAAATCATCACTTGACGATATGCTGATGGGAAGACAGAGCCGTTACGCTCTTGTAATCGCGGTCGCAAAGCGCGCCCGTGAGCTTTCACAGGAAATGGAGGACGGCAAGATAGAAAAGAATGAAAAGCCGGTTCTTGTCGCTTATGAAGAATTTAAAAGGCACAAGTACGCTATCTATGAGTCTGAGACAGATGACTGATACAACGCGCGGTGATGTGATTATCGCGGAGGTCGCGGTCGAGAAAACGGCTCTTCACTTCGACAAGCTCTATTCCTATATTATTCCCGAAGATCTCGCCCGCGACGCCAAGGCCGGCTGCCGTGTTATCCTGCCGTTCGGCAATGTCAAAAGGCGGCAGGGCATGATCATCGCGATTCACAGCGGGAGCGGCGAAGTCAAGGATCTGAAAAATATCGGTGAGCTTATAGACAGCGAGCCTGTCTTATCCACGGAGATGCTCTCTATGGCTAAGTTCATGAAGGAGCGGTACTACTGCACACTTTATGAAGCGTGCGCGGCGATGCTGCCCGCAGGACTTGGCATGAAGCTGACGTTTTCGTATACCTTTACACAGACCGGAGCGGAAAAAGCAGACCTGCCGCCCGAGGAGCGCAGAGTGATAGACTTCCTTATTTCACGTAGAAAGCCTGTCCGTCAGGATATTATTATCAGGAATCTGGGTCTTACCGATGACAGTATGCTTGTCAAGCTGTGCAGGCGCGGGTTGCTCAGCAGGACTGAGGCGGTCAAAAAACGGCTTGCCGAAGCCTCGGTAAAAATGATTCGCATATGCCGCGACGCCGATATTCCGAGAAAGCTGACGCCTAAGCAGGACGAGCTCCTTTCACTCTTGCAAAGCGCGGGTGAATGTTCCGTAAAGGAGCTTTGCTACTTCACGGGAGTGACAGCCTCGGTCGCGGACGCGCTCGTCAAAAAAGGCATCTGCGAATATTTTGATGAGGAAGCGCCAAAGCGTGCCGCACAAGCAGGCACAAAAAAAATGACAGAAAAAATCGTGCTGACCGGGGAACAGCAGAAAGCGTATGAGGAACTGCGTGAAATGCAAAATTCGGGCAAGCCGTCTGTGTCACTTCTTTACGGTATTACGGGGAGCGGTAAAACCTCTGTTTTTATAAAGCTGATAGATGACGCCATAAACAACGCAAACGGCGGTGTTATTGTGATGGTTCCCGAGATCTCGCTCACTCCACAGCTTCTTGACGACTTTATATCGCGCTACGGCGAGCAAGTAGCGGTATTCCACAGCGGTCTGTCTATAAGCAGACGCCTTGAGGAATGGAAACGTGTCAAGAACGGAGAAGCAACAATAGCCGTAGGGACACGATCTGCAATATTCGCGCCGTTTGAAAGGCTTTCACTCATTGTAATGGACGAGGAACAGGAGTACACATACAAGTCGGGTGCGGCGCCGAGGTTTCACGCGAGAGATCTCGCAAAGTTCCGCTGCGCCGCCAATAACTGCCTGCTGCTTCTGTCGTCCGCGACACCGTCCGTCGAGAGCTTTTATTTTGCGAACAACGGCAGATACGGACTTCAGATACTCAAAAACCGATACGGCAGCGCAAAGCTGCCGAAGGTGATAACTGTTGATATGAACCTTGAGCAGGAGCGGGGCAATATGAGCGCGTACAGCTCGGTACTGCTTGAAGCCCTGAAAGAAAATCTCAGCGCTGAAAAACAATCCATTATTCTTTTGAATCGCCGCGGGCATAATACATTTGTTTCGTGCCGTTCGTGCCGGGAGGTCATATCCTGCCCTAACTGCTCGATTTCGCTGACATATCACTCCGCTAATCACAGATTAATGTGTCACTACTGCGGGTATTCCGTTCCCGTTCCGAGAACGTGCCCCGCCTGCGGAAGCGAAAAGCTGCGTTTCGGGGGTACGGGAACACAGCGCGCTGAGGAGGAGCTTTCCGAACTTTTTCCGTCAGCGAGAGTACTGCGGCTTGACACTGACTCTACAATGCGGAGATATTCTTACGAGAAAAAGCTGTCGCAGTTTGCCGGCGGTGAATACGATATACTTCTCGGAACACAAATGGTAGCTAAGGGTCTTGACTTCGGGAATGTGACGCTTGTCGGGGTAATAAGCGCTGACAGGATGCTTTACAGCGGTGATTTCCGAAGCTATGAGAAGGCGTTTTCACTTTTAACACAGGTTGTCGGACGATCGGGCAGGGGCGACTGTGAGGGAAAGGCTGTTATACAGACGTTTGCGCCGGAAAATCCCGTCATAGCTCTTGCGGCGGCTCAGGATTACGATAAATTCTATGAAAGTGAAATAATCCTTAGAAAAGCGATGATATATCCTCCGTTTTCGGATATATGCGTGGTTGCCTTCATCGGAGAGGACAGAGCCCTTGTCGAAAAAACATCTTTCCGCTTTTCAGAGCTTTTGCGGGAAAAAACATCGGAGGAATTTAAGGGTATACCACTCGTAATGCTGGGACCCGCACCTGCGCTCGTTTCAAGGATAAGCAATAAATACCGGTACAGGCTGATACTTAAATTCAGAAACAGCAAGGCTTTCAGAGAGCTTCTGTCGTCGCTTCTTTGCGAAATAGGCGCGGACAAAAGCTGCTCGGGTGTAACGGCTTACGCGGACATAAACCCCGAAAACATAATGTAGAGTTTCGACAATTATAAGGAACAACAGAACTTATATCTGTTTAATTTAAAATAAATTCTCTTGAGGAGTGTTTAATTATGGCGCTTAGAAATATAGTTAAAGAGGGGGACGAAATCCTCACAAAGAAGTGCCGTCCTGTTGAAAAATTCGATGATAAGCTCGCCTCGCTTATCGACGATATGTACGAAACAATGATCGCGGGCAAGGGAGTGGGTATTGCCGCTCCGCAGGTCGGGATTCTAAGACGAGTTTTTGTTGTCGATATAGGAGAGGGCATGATTGAATTTGTCAACCCCGAGATTATAAAGACAAGCGGCAGACAGGAAACAAGCGAGGGTTGCCTCTCATGTCCGGGAGAATACGGCATTACCGTTCGTCCCAAGTATGTGACCGTCAAGGCGCAGGACAGGACAGGCAAGGAGTTTACGCTTGACGCGAGCGACTTCCTCGCCAAGGCTGTGTGTCACGAGAACGACCACCTCAACGGCATACTGTTTAAAGCTCACGTAATAAGAATGCTTAACGAGGACGAATTGGAGGAATAATATGAGGATTGTCTTTATGGGGACTCCAGGGTTTGCCGTTCCGTGCCTTGAGGCTCTTGCGGAAAGGCATAATGTCGCCGCGGTGTTCACTCAGCCCGATAAACCTAAGGGGCGAAAACAGATTCTCACTCCTCCTCCTGTCAAGGAAAAGGCGATAGAGTATAAAATTCCTGTATATCAGCCGAACACCCTGAAGAGCGGAGAGGCATATGAAATACTTTCAGGACTTGATCCCGAAGCAATCGTTGTTACAGCTTACGGCAAGATACTTCCGGGGAATATTCTTGAGCTTCCGGGGTACGGCTGTATAAACGTTCACGCGTCGCTTCTTCCCAAGTACAGAGGTTCTGCGCCTGTACAGTGGTCTATCATCAACGGCGAAACTGAAACAGGCGTTACCACAATGTATATGGACGAGGGTATAGATACGGGCGATATGCTTCAAAAGGCATCTCTCACAATAGGTGAGGACGAAACCGCTGACGAGCTTCATGACAGATTATCCGCTCTCGGCGCGCGGCTCATCATCGAAACGCTTGAGGCTGTCAAAAACGGCACAATAACCCGAACAAAGCAGGACGACAGTCTGTCAAGCTATGCCGCGATGCTTTCAAAGGAAATATCCCCGTTAGATTTCAGCCGTTCGGCGCGGGAGGTTCACAACAAGGTCCGGGGGCTTAACTCGTGGCCGTCTGCGACCGCCGTTATGGACGGAAAGAGGATCAAGATCCACAGAACAAGGCTTGCGGAAGGCTCGGGCAAGGCGGGCGAGATAATATCGCTTGAGCCGCTGACAGTCGCCTGCGGGAGCGGAGCCGTTGAAATATTGGAACTGCAGCCCGAGGGAAAGAAGAAAATGACATCGGCGGATTTTTTAAGGGGACATAGTGTTAAGCCGCACGAATTTCTAAGCTGATGCCATATTTAAGGCGTTTGCCATGTTATTATATTAAGGAGGAATTTATATGGGATTTTATTATTATGATTACACCTACTTTTTATTTGTAGTTCCCGCGCTTTTGTTTTCAATATATGCGCAGTTCTGTGTTTCAACCGCGTTCAATAAATATTCGGGAGTCAGAAACTCAGCGGCTATGTCGGGCAGAAATGCCGCGGAAATGGTTTTAAGAATGAATAACGTCCCCGTGATTCAGATGAATCATATAAGGGGAAGCATGAACGATTACTTTGACCCGCGCAGCAATACTATAAACCTGTCCGACCCCGTATGCGATCAGACGACGGTTACGGCGGTATGCGTAGCGGCGCATGAGGCGGGTCACGCCGTACAATACGCGACAAAGTACGGTCCCATGTTTATAAGGAGTGCGCTTGTTCCGATAACACGAATCAGCTCGATACTGGCGTGGCCGCTGGTTATAATAGGTTTGATACTGCCGGTTCAATTCAGCTTTGTAGTTAATCTGGGAATTATTCTGTACGGCGTCGCGCTGCTGTTCTCTATAGCCACGCTGCCCGTTGAGTTTAACGCGAGCCGCCGCGCGATGACGGCTCTGTCCGATTCGGGATTCTTTACTCAGGAAGAACTTGCCGGAGCGAAAAAGGTTCTGCGCGCTGCGGCTATGACTTATGTCGCCTCGACCCTTACGGCTCTGCTCAATCTTTTAAGAGTGGTCTTTATAGCTAAAGACAGGCAGGACTGATATGTATAATAAGGTAAACGGCCGTTCCCTCGCGTTTGACGCGCTGTCAAGAGTTCTGTCGGACGGCGCGTACTCGAATATCGTGTTTGATACGGTATTGTCGGGGGCCGGTGCCGACAAACGCGAGGTGAATCTTGCCGCGGCTATTTTTTACGGTGTGCTTGAGAGAAAGCTGACGCTTGATTATATACTTTCGCGATTCTCTGAAATACCGATAAAGAAAATCGACAAGCAGGTTCTGATTATCCTGTACATAGGGATATATCAGATACTTTATATGGACAGGATTCCGAACTCCGCGGCTGTCGATGAATGCGTCAAGCTGTGCAAAAGAAACAGGCTGTTTTCCGCAAGCGGGTTTGTAAACGGAGTTTTGCGCACGGCGGCAAGAAGCGGCGCGCCAAAGCTGCCGGACGATAAGGACAAATTATCGTACTTGTCCGTGAAGTATTCCTTTCCGAAGGAGATTATTAAACTTTGGATAAATTCCTATGGCGGGGAGATAACCGAAAAGCTTCTTGAGGCTCAGATAGGCAGACCGCCGCTCTGCGCAAGGGTCAATACATTGAAAACGACCCCCGACAGACTTATCGGGCTTCTCAGCGGAAGGGGAGTAAGAGCTGAGAAAAGCAGGATTCTCGAAAACGCGATATTGCTTGAGGATTCGGGAGCGGTTTCCAAACTGCCCGAATTTAAAAACGGGCTGTTTCATATCGAGGATATATCGAGCCAGATCTGCTGTGAGGCGCTTTCTCCGAAAAAAGGAGATTCCGTTCTCGACGTCTGCGCCGCGCCCGGCGGAAAAAGCGTTACTATGGCGGAGATGATGGAGAATGACGGCGATATACTCGCCTGCGACCTCTATCCGAAAAGGCTTGAGCTTATAAAGCAAAACGCGGACAGGGCTTCCGTTAAAATAATAACAACTATGGTTGCAGACGCTCAAAACACCGATTACGGGAGGAAATTTCAAAGGATACTTTGCGATGTGCCGTGCTCGGGGCTTGGAATTATAAGAAGAAAGCCGGAGCTTCGTTACAAAGATGTAATAGGACTTGACACTTTGCCGGATTTGCAGTACCTTATATTGTGTAATGCGTCGCGGTTTACCGCAAGGGGCTGTGTCCTTGTGTATTCTACCTGCACACTGAACCCCGGGGAAAACGGAGAAAACGCCGACAGGTTCCTCCGTGAGCATAAGGACTTTGAACCGTATGAGATTTCTGTTCCGAATATATCCCGGGAAATTGACGAGCCTATGAATCAACTGACGCTTTTTCCGCATAAACACGGGACGGACGGATTTTTCATTTCCGCGTTTAAGCGTGCTACATAGTAATCGTAAACACAGCCTGAAAGCTGCCGCGGCTTGACCTTTTATGGGTGATGAATTGTGATTGACATAAAATCTCTTACGCTTCCCGAGCTGGAGGAAGAGCTGAAGATGATGGGACAGCCCTCGTACAGAGCGGGGCAAATCTTCCAATGGCTGCATTCCGGAGCAAAATCCTTTGTCGAAATGACCAATATTTCCAAGGGATTAAGGGCTGAACTTGATACAAAATGCTATATATCCTCCGCAACTATTGAAAAAAAACTGATTTCGGATTATGATGATACAGTAAAGTATCTCTTTTCATTCCGGGACGGTGAAACGGTTGAGTCCGTTGTGATGAAATATCACCACGGATATACAAGCTGTATATCGACACAGGTCGGCTGTAAGATGGGCTGTACTTTTTGCGCGACGGGGATGGGCGGCTTTGTCAGAAACCTGACCGCAAGTGAAATGCTCGCGCAGCTTCAGGCGGAACAGGAGGACAGAAATATCCGTATATCCAATATTGTCCTTATGGGTATGGGCGAGCCTCTTGATAACTATGATAATGTTATACGCTTTCTCAGACTTGTTTCGGATGATAAAGGAATGAATATAGGTATGCGCCATATATCGCTTTCTACCTGCGGTATTGTTCCGAAAATATATGAGCTTGCCGACTTGAAATTACAAATCACGCTTTCTGTTTCGCTTCATGCGCCCAACGACATGATAAGGAGCCGTACAATGCCTGTCAATAAGAGATGGGGGACGGACGAACTTCTCGAAGCGTGCAGATATTATATAAAAATGACTAACAGACGCATTTCTTTTGAATATGCGATGATAGATAATGTGAACGATACTGACGCCTGCGCCCGTGAGCTTGCGAAGAAGCTTCGCGGAATGCTCGCTCATGTCAACCTGATACCTGTCAATACCGTAAAGGGGACAGGCTGCAGAAAGAGCGGAGCGGAAAGGCTGAGGTCGTTTTCCGGGATTCTTGAGGGAAACGGTATAGCAGTTACCGTCAGGAGAACACTCGGAAGCGACATAAATGCCTCGTGCGGGCAGCTCAGGCGAGGCGCGAAAACCGATATGATGAGAGGTGATATGGATGCGGGTATCCAGCAAGAGTGATACTGGACTTGTCAGAAAACAAAATCAGGATAATTGCCGAACGGGAATAATTGATGATAAGACCGTTTGGGCTGTCGTCTGCGACGGAATGGGCGGAGCAAACGGCGGTAGCACCGCGAGCGCCACGGCGGTCGAAAAAATATCCGAACATATAACCTCAAACTACAGGCCTGATTACAACGAGGATGATATTAAGAGACTTTTGGCGGATGCTTCGTCAATAGCCAACAACGCGATATTTGAAATGTCATCTAAGGTGAATGAATTGAGCGGAATGGGTACAACGCTTGTTGCTGTTTTGGCGAGAGATGATAAGCTATATATTATACACGCAGGCGACAGCCGAGCCTGTCTGATTACGGGAGGCAGCCTGATTCAGCTTACACAGGATCACTCGATAGTACAGGAAATGGTAAACTCGGGAGAGCTGACGCCTGAGGAGGCGAGAGTACATCCCAAGAAAAACATAATCACACGCGCTCTCGGCGTTGAACCGAGAATACGCCTTGACTTTACCGTTTCGGATTTTCCGGAATATTCAATGCTTCTGATATGTACTGACGGGCTTACGAATTATATCACCTCTGAGAGAATAGTTGAGCTGTCAGACAAGCTGAGCGGCGATGAACTGGCCGACGCGTTCGTTGCAGAAGCAAATGAGCATGGCGGAGGTGACAACATAACCGTTGTCATTATTAACCGATAATCGGTCGGAAGGAGTTAAATGTATATGGATAAATATGTAGGCAAAAGGCTCGACGGCAGATATGAGTTGCAGGAGCTTATCGGCGTCGGAGGCATGGCGACTGTATATAAAGCATATGACACTATTGACGACAAGATAGTCGCCGTTAAAATATTGAAGGACGAGTTTCTCGGCAACGATGACTTTATCCGCAGATTCAAGAATGAGTCCAAGGCCATCGCCGTGCTTTCTCATCCCAACATAGTAAAGGTATTTGACGTCAGCTTCGGCGACAGGATACAGTATATCGTCATGGAATATATCGACGGTATCACGCTCAAGGAATATATCGAGCATCAAAAGGTAATAAACTGGAAAGAAGCTGTGCATTTCACGGTTCAGATCCTTGAGGCTCTTGAGCACGCTCACGAAAAGGGCGTGGTTCACAGGGATATAAAGCCGCAGAATATTATACTTCTTCAGGACGGCACCATAAAGGTCACAGACTTCGGAATAGCCCGCTTGACGACGAGTGAAACGCGCACTATGACTAATACCGCCATAGGATCGGTTCACTATATCGCTCCCGAGCAGGCTCGCGGAGATCTTACCGACGGCAAGGCGGATATTTATTCGGTCGGCGTTATGCTCTATGAAATGCTGACGGGCAAGCTTCCGTTCGAGGCGGACAGCGCTGTTTCCGTGGCTATCATGCAGCTTCAAACAGAGCCGAGCCCTCTGAGAGATATTAACGAGGAAATCCCCGAAGGCCTTGAGGAAATTACCCTCAAGGCAATGAGAAAGGAGCCGTCACAGCGTTACCAGTCTGCCGCCGCCATGCTTGAGGCTATCGAAATATTTCGGAGAAATCCCGGCGTACATTTTGAGTACAGATACAGCAGCGACGCCTCCGGCGGAGATACGAAGTACGTCGATAAGATCGGAACCGCGACCAGAACCCCGATCGCTGCCGACGCCGCATATGACGATAACTATGACTATGAGGAGGACGCGGCAGTTGAAAGCCGTTCGAGAACAGCGATAAAATGGGTCACGATAGGTATTTCGGTTGTAGTTGTTATCGCTATCGTGGTGCTGATATTTATGTTTACGTCAAAGTCGTGTCAAGGCACATCTACAAAGGATGTTGAGATCCCTGATTTTATAGGTCAGATGCTTGACGACGTACAGTCCAATAAGGACTACAAGTTCAACTTCAAGATTGAGGTCAAATATGACGCGACAAAGCCGCTGATGATGATTCTTGATCAGGATCCCAAGGCGGGTACAAAAACCGTCAAGGAAAATGCCGAAATCATACTGACCGTCAACAGCAGCGAGTCAAAGGTAAACGTTCCTACGGTCAAGGGCCTTACACAAAAGGACGCGGAGGACAAAATCAAGGAGGCAAACCTTTACAGTGAGGTTAAAAAGGTTTACAGTGAGATTGATCCCGGCTATGTTGTAGACTGCTCACCTGAGGAGGGTTCAGAGCAGCAGATAGGCACAAAGATAACACTTTTTGTAAGCGACGGTCCCGAAGGTGAGGTTGTACTTATTCCGAAGGAGTTAGTGGGAAAAACACAGGATGAGGTCACAGACGAGCTTAAAAAGCTCGGTCTTAAGACTGAGGTTATAGAGCAGGCGTCGACCGAGAAAAAAGGTGTTGTATTTAATATCGAGCCATATGAGGGCAATAATGTGCTTAAGGGTTCGCTTGTTACGATTTATGTAAGCAACGGCAAACTACCCGCCGGCTCGGAGAGAGAAGTTCTGCTCGATGTGGGCTGGCCGGACGAACCCGCTAATGTAAGCGTTGAGGTCTTTATCAACGGTATCAGATATGATGATCTGTCAAAGGATTCGGTCTATCTGCCTGATTACGGTAAAATAAGGATCAGAGGCAAGGATTCCGACGTCAAGGTCAAGATAAATATAGACGACAATGAATACAAGATATTCACTATTGACTTTACAAAGGATCCTCCGGTAGTAACGCTTACAAAGGAAAATCCGTATAAGGCAAAATCATTACTTGTTCCGAGTGTCGCGGGCAAGTCCGAGAGTGACGCGATGGCTGCCCTCACCGCGGCGGGATTCAGCGAATCAAGGATAAGCGTCGAGTATGAAACCAGTGATTCGGTAGATAAGGATCTTGTAATAAGGACCGATCCGTCAGAGGGTTCAACAGTACCGACCGACTCAGGCATAGTCATTTATGTAAGCTCGGGTAAGGACGAGTCATCACAGGAGCCGTCGTCTATGGATGACATTATCGGTATGACGCTTTCCGAGGTTATTCAAAAATACGGTTCGTCGTATTATTTTGAATATTCGGGGACTCCCTCAAACGACAGTGTAATTGTCGATTACAGTGTTAGTGGCAACACTATCCATTTGAAGTTTTCCGAGCCGAGTGAAGAGGAACCGTCGTCCGAACCGTCGTCCGAACCGTCGTCCGAACCTTCACAGACCGAGTAATAATTAAATATATTTACATACGCGGTTCAGGTCTGCTTTGCGGTCGCACGCAAGGCAGACCTTTGCGCAATATACGGGACTGCTTAATGAATAACGCCGGTTTAGATTGTGTGAAGCTGAACGTACAGCATATAAGATTTTTTGATTCGGCGGGTAATAAAATCGTTTTATTTTACATAATCCGGTAAGAATCCGCGACTCTTTATTCGGCGGGAGATGTCAACAGAGCTATATTACAGAGGTTGAGAAATATAATATGAAAACATTGAACGGATTGATAGTTAAAGCTCTCGGAGGTTTTTATTATGTTGAAGCCTGCGGCGGACTTTATGAGTGCAAGGCCCGCGGCAGTTTCCGCAGGCAGGGAATCTCCCCCTGTGTCGGTGACAATGTAACGATTTCTGTCCCCGATGAAGGCTACTGCGCGATAGAAGAAATATCCGAACGCAAAAATTCGCTGATACGACCGCCGCTTGCGAATCTTGATATGCTGTTTATCGTTGCCGCGACGACCGCACCCGAGCCTAATATGCTGATTATTGATAAAATGACCGCCGCCGCTGTATATAAGGGGATAGAGCCTGTTATCGTTATTTCCAAAACGGATCTCGCAAGCGGGGATAATCTGTGTGATATATATTCAAGCACGGGTTTTAAGGTTATAAAATGCCGTATAGACAGCTCTGAAGGCGTTGATGAGATATGCTCGCTCCTTGGAGGTAAGATTTCCGCTTTTACGGGAAATTCGGGTGTAGGGAAGTCAACGATAATCAACCGGCTTCTGCCCGGGCTTGCGCTCGAAACGGGGGATATAAGCCGTAAACTGGGTCGCGGAAGGCATACCACACGTCACACGGAACTTTATAAGATACACGGAGGCTATATAGCCGATACGCCCGGCTTTTCTACGGTCGATATTGAGCGGTACGAACTTATAAGGAAAGAGGATCTGCCCAAATGTTTTCCCGAATTTGAGCCGTATCTCGGCGGCTGTATGTTCACCTCCTGCGCCCATGTCAGGGAAAAAGGCTGCCGCATACTTGAGGCTGTAAACGAGGGGAAGATCAGCCGCTCCCGTCATAACAGCTATGTCGCCATGTATGACGAGGTAAAGGACTTCAGAGAATGGCAGAACAGGGACAGTTAATTATGATTGGAGGAGCAGTATGAGCCGCTGTATAATAATCTCATCGTCGCCTGAAACGGATATATGCTTTCTAAAGCAAAATGTGAAAGGAAATGATTTTATAATATGCGCCGACGGCGGCTATAAATACGCTTATGCTGCGGGGCTTGTGCCGAATATAATCATCGGCGACTTTGATTCCGCTGAGCCGCCCGAAGGCTGCCACCCGGAGATAATGACGCTGCCTGTGAAGAAGGACGATACTGACACATTTCGCTGTGTTAAAGAGGCGCTTGTCAGAGGCTTTGACGATATAGTGATTTTTGGCGGCACAGGCGGCAGACTGGATCACACCTATGCCAATATGTCAGTGCTTTACTATATTATCTCGCACGGGGCAAGGGGGACGCTTATCGACCCGAAAAACGAAATTGTCATGCTTTCCGGGGAGGAGATGAATATAGAGGGCAGAAACGGCGGACTTTTTTCTATTTTCCCGTTTGGCTGTGAAAGCTGCGTTGTCACACTTACAGGCTTTGAGTACACTCTAAGAGAGGGAACGCTGAATATCGGTTCGCCTGTCGGAATAAGCAACGTGATAACCGCCGACAGAGCTGTGGTAAAGGTCTTGAGCGGAACGTCGGTTGTTATTTTTTCAAGTGACTGAGTAACAAATTTTGCACCGCCGAGTATTATGTAGTAAGAGCGCGCACAAAGGGCTCAAGTACATAAAAGGCGGTGTTGTATATGGTAAGTAATCGAAAAAGATGCGGCAATGGAAAAACCGCTCTCGCGTTTGCTGCAGGAATGCTTGTCTCACTGCTTTTTCCGCAAAGATGCCTTTTGATTATCGCTGCTATAATTATTATAGTTTTAGCGATAGCGCTGTCAAAATGCTGTTGAATTATTGGAGGTACTTCTTATGAAAATCGTCGTAGTTGACAGACCGAAATTTTTTTCTTTCTTTCTGAGAAAAATATTTGGCATTAAAAAGCTAAAGCCCGAAGAAATATAGCATGAGCACAAGAAAAACACCTGCGGTTTGAAGCTTGCCGTGGGTGTTTTAAAAAGAAATGTTTACGTATTCCGAAATTTCAGACGCTTTAAAAGTCGCATTTTACATATGTTTTCCTGTTGACGACAAATTAAAAAGCAGGCAGCCGCATATCCGTGACTGCCTGCGTGTGCATTTCCGTTTTTCTTACCCCGGTTATTGGGAAAGAACCAAATTTAAAAGCCGCATTAACACATATGCTTCAG
>CAYLOD010000032.1:7174-17821 GCA_964385235.1 uncultured Clostridium sp. | reverse complement strand
CCCCCCCCCCCCCCCCCCCCCCCCCCCCCCCCCCCCCCCCCCCCCCCACCGAATGAATAAAAGCAAGTAATTTTTGCTTATTTGAAAGGAGGTGATAATATGCGCGCATTAGTAAAGGTTAAGAATTTTTTTAATCGCAATAAGATAGCTGTTGCTGTATCATCTGTAACTGCTGCATTGTCAGTTGTGGCTATGAATGTTTTTGCAGCTGTTTCTCCGGCTGATACCTCTGGAGTAAAAACTGCTCTTTCAGACGGCTTCCAGACGTGTGTTAATGACATCATTGATTATGCTATTGCTATTGTGCCTATTGCACTTGCTGCTTTTGGTGTAACGTTTGCGATTACTAAGTGTGTTTCTTTCTTTAAGAAAGTGACCGGCGGTTCAAGGTAATTTTGCTCTTTTGTGATCTTAACGGGTTTGAGTTTTTCAAGCCCGTTTAAGATTGGAGGTGTTTTTATGGCTATAAGTCTTTATAGTGGTACTCCGGGGAGTTTTAAAAGTTATCATGCTACGTGCGAAATTTTGGACGCTTTGAAATATGGTCGTAATGTTATATCAAATTTTCCCGTCAATTTTAAGCGTGTACATATTAAGTCAAAAGGTGTTTTTGAGTATTGGTCAAATGATAATATTACTGTAGATAATTTGCTTAATTTTGCGCGTGAACATCATCATGACGGCTATGAGTGGCAAACGTTGGTTGTTATCGACGAGGCTGCCACTAAATTTAATAGTCGTGATTTTGGTCGTGCTGATCGGCTTGCTTGGATTAATTTTTTATCTAATCATCGGCATTTTAATTTTAGATTTATCTTGATTGCTCAGAATGACATGATGCTTGATAAACAAATACGGGGATTAATTGAGTACGAGGTTAAACATAGAGCGGTTGCTAATTATAATTTCGTTACTATGCTGATTTCTAAAGCTGTTAAAGGTGTGTATGCGACTGTAGAGTATTGGTATCCTTGCCGAATGCGTTGTGGTGGCTCGTTTCATAAGTTTAATCGTAAAAAAGCCGATTGTTATGATACCATGGCATTGTTTATTGATAATCCTTTTTATGATAATTCTGTAGTTTCTACTTCTGAAAAGCAAAAAAAATCTAATGTTGTTTTTATTACTAAGTCAAAGGAGGTTAAGGCTGATGTTTCGGAAGCTATCACGGATAACGACCGGCAGCCACAGGACGGCAAAACAACAACTCTTGTTGGTAATCTCAGTTACGATAATGATACTGGTGTTGTTGTTTATGATGATGCGCCCAAGTCTTATAGTTAATGCTGCTTTGTCCGAAGCTTTGGTAGCTGTAGGTTATTATGTTTTCGCTTCGCTTGGTATAAGTTTTGTTACTGACGCTGATTTCCGTGATGGTATGGTAGATTGGCTTAAGTATACTGCTAAAAAGCTCGGAGAGGGTTATTTGAACTTCTTTTACGATAAATGTAGTCCATGGGTTGAAGGCATTGATATTATTGTAACATTTACTGGTGAAGAATGGAATAAGCTGAGGCATAGTATATTTGATTGGATTAATCAAAATCAGCTTATGACCGCTATCGGTGTTGTTACTAACGATAATGGTATTATGGGTTTTGAGGATAATAACAGTTTTAGTTATATTGTAACTGATAATGATATAAGTTTAGGTCGTTTATATTTTCCCGCACCTAAATATGGTTGGACTTATCATAGTAATTTTGATTGTGATTATATGGGTTATAATATTGGCGGTTATTATCCTTTTAGAGATTATGATTTGTTTGATCAAGATTATTATAATGATAATACTTATTATGCTCCTTGGATTGATATAGATTTGGGTGATGGTTTAGTTTTTTATGCTGTTTTAGATTTAGGTGCCAAATATAATATTGGTGATGTTAAATCACACTTTCCGAGCGCTTGTAAATTGGTGTCTTGCACAAATAGTCGTGGTTTTCCGTCTTTTTTAGATCCTGTAAGCGGTACTCGATTTGATTTGTTTTTGTATGACTATGCTAATAATAGCAATGCTGATATGTCTTATTTTAGTTATTATACGCAAGCTTTTTTATGTCTAAATAATCGTCGTCTTAATTTGGATTTATTGACTGGTAAATTTATTTTTGCTGATGATGGTACAGTTGCACTTGATGATTTTGATTTAAATGATTATGGTGGTTATAAAAATGATTGGCGTTGGTATATCGCCGAGCGTATGGGTTTTGCTTTGCCTGCTGATATAGTGCATGATGATAATTATGTACCTGATGTTTACGTTCCGCATACTGATACTGATTTTACTATTGACAAGGATTATTTTCCATCAAAATCGGTTGATGATACCGGTCAAGATGTCTATTCAGGTGATGTTGATGATGCTGCATCTGTTAGTGTCCATGTTGCCGGCACTATGGAGGGTGTAAAAGATGCTACCAAGACTCCAGACGTTGCACAGGAATCTATAGATGTATTAGCTAAACCTGCTGATATACCTGATATTGATAGCGGCGGTCTTTTTGACAAGTTCCCGTTTTGTATACCAAAGGATATTTATAATATCTTTGCAGGTTTTTTTACTTCTGATCGTGAAGCTCCAAAATTTGTTTTTCCTTTTAAACTTATAAAACGCGGGGACGAATATTTAATAAATTATAATATTACTATTGATTTTTCTATTCTTGATCCTGTAATGCCGTTATTTAGGCTTTTTATTGATATTTTTTTCGTATATGGTCTGATTTTAATTACTCGTAAAGTGATTGGAGCTGAGTAATATGGATGTATTTAGGCAAATTTTTGATTGGCTTGGTAATACTCTTAATGAAGTACTTAGTTGGGTTACTTTGGTTCTTCCTGATAGTCCTTTTAAATTACTTGATATGTCGCTTTTACACCCTTATCTCCCCTATGTTGCTTATTTTATTGATTTCCCTTTTATACTTGATACTTTGGTTGCTTGGGTTTCTTGTATTGGTGTGTATTATGGTTATCAAGTTATATTGCGGTTTGTTAGGGCAATTAACTGACGGCACCGCTACCGCGCGTTTTAGCGCGGTAGCGCCCCCGTTAGGTAACACGGGGGTACTGTATACAATACTTACTTGGAGGTACATAATCATGGACAAAACTAATCGTATACTTTTTGACTGGCTGACTTTCACCGCTCGCAGGGATACATTATCTCAAGTTTTTGCACTTATCGGTATTGATTTTGATAAGTTTGCTAAGCTTGATAGAGGCATAAGAGGTTATAAACAGAGGTACTATTTTGAGGGTATTACTGTTGCTTACGATGGGTCGTCTTTTGTAGATAATAAGGGTGTTGTGCATAATATGGGTATCATGGTTGACATTTGCGGCAAAGGTTGCCGAGCTTTTGAGAGCTATTCATGTATTACATTTTTTGACCTTGTGAATTATCTTGTTGATCATAATGATGATTATAATATAACTCGTCTTGATGTTGCTTATGATGATTTTATTGGTTTGTTAGATATACAGCGCTTATATGGTGACGCTATGTCTCATAATTATGTTACTAAATTTCACCGTGTTGATTTCGTTTTTTCTCGTGATGATCGTGATGATGTTGTTGAGGGTTATACTCTGTATTTTGGTTCGCCGTCCTCTGATATTATGTTCCGTATCTATGATAAGCGCGCGGAGCAGCAGATAATAAGTGATTGTGATCATTGGGTGCGCTTCGAGATGCAGCTTCGGAACGATCGTGCTGCGTTTTTTTGTAATAGTTTATCAGCCGGTATTGCTATCAACGAGTTATATTTTAACGTTGTTAATAACTATTTGCGTTTTGTTGTACCATCTGATACTGATGATAATCGCAGTCGTTGGGCGCTTGCTGATTACTGGGCAAATTTTTTGCAGTCTTACGGTATACAGTCGTTATATGTCGCTCCGGGTCAGGAGTATACTAATGATAATCTTATCAATTACCTTAACATTTATGGCGGAGCGCTGTATACTTTGTGTGATCTTTTTGGTATAGAATTTATATTGCAGTATCTTTATAATCGCGCGGACTACAAATTTAATGCTAAATATTGTAGTCTGCTGAAATCATATGGCGTACCGCTTAAGCACCTTAAACATCAGTTAGAAATTATGGGGTTGGTTAATTTTGATTGATTATAAATTACAAATTTTGCTTGAGTATATGTCCCATAAGTATAATGTATATGGTTATGATTTGGATTTAGTCAAAAATCGTATACAGATTTTTGATTTATTTCCGTATGATCTTTATGATTTCGTTGTAGCCAGTACTCGTTTAGATACGGCGTCTACTATTTTTAGGGAGATTAGAGAGATATTGCGTTAATTTTGCTTTGTGTAATTTGATGGCTAAATATTAAAACATATATTTTGTATAATTCAGGGAGGGGTTTTAAACAAAAAAAGAGGACCTCATCGGAGATCCTCTTGAAGCGTGGCTGAATTGCTGTTTAAAAGCTTGCATTTTAAAGCTTAGCTCTTGTTGTATCTTACTACTATTTGAGCTGATTTTTTTGCAAAATTATAGCGTTTAACCTCGCCTTTTGCAGTCATGTTGTAATATTATTATTTCACTCGCTTTGTGTTGCGCTTTATGTTGATCAATACTACGCATAGACTTATTAGAGCAGTAGCAAATCCAATAATTAAAGGTGTGTAGTCGTCACCGGTCGCAGGCGTGCCGGAGTTGTTATCAGAAATATTGGAGTTATTAACTGATGTGTTGTTATTTTGATTTTGGCTCGGATCTGCAATACCGCAAATTATACATTTCCCGTTTTCATAAACATGTTCTGTCTTTGGTATTGCTGTAATACTCATAACAGCTTCACAGTTTTTGCAGTGTATTGACTTGCTGCCTTCTTCCGTACAGGTTGCTTCCTTGTCAATAGTGAAATCGCTTTCCCAATCATGACCCAATTCGTCTATACTTCTTGTTTCCGTATATCCGCAAACGGTGCAAGAGCGCTTTTCACTGCCTTTATCAGTGCAGTTAGGCGGTGTAACGGTTTCCCAAGCGCCGAAATTGTGTCCGAGAGCCTCTATCGTCTTTGGTTCACGACTCAGTTCTTTTCCGCATACAGCGCAATAAACTACCTCGTCATATGAGCCGTCTTTATCACAGGAAGCGCTGACTTCGCTTTCGCGCACCGCTTCGGCAGGTGTGTGATCTGCTAATGGTATTACTGTACTGTTCATAACGGTGTTACAGTTTTTGCAGTGTATTGACTTGCTGCCTTCTTCCGTACAGGTTGCTTCCTTGTCTATAGTGTAATGGTCTTCCCAATCGTGTCCGGATATGTCGATGTTTCTTGTTTCCGTGTATCCGCAAACGGTGCATGAGCGCTTTTCGCTGCCTTTATCCGTGCAATTAGGTGATGAAACATTTTCCCAAGCGCCGAATTTGTGTCCGAGAGCCTCTATCGTCTTTGTTTCACGACTCAGTTCTATTCCGCATTCAGCACAATAAAATACCTCTTCATATGAGCCGGCTGTATCGCAGGAAGCGCTGACTTCATGTTCGCGCACTGCTTCGGCAGGTATATGCGTGTGGGATTGATCCAAAACAGTAACCTCGCAGACGGTGCTTTCAGTTCTGGCGTTTGTTGCGCCTGAAAATGTTGTTACTGCAAGTTTGTATTTGCCTGCATCACTGTATGATACTTTTTCTATTCTAAGATCTTTGACGTTATAACCTGTTAACGGCTGACCGTCCTTGTACCACTGGTAAGTATGTTCACCCTCAGAAACCGTAGGTGTTATAACAAGCTCACTGCCGAATTCAGTGGTAATACTTGACGCGACGGTAATATTCGCTGGAGTAGCCATAGGCTCAACGACAGTTTCCTTCTTAGCCTCTTCATCGGCTTTAATTTTTTCTGAAACAAATCCTATATCAACAATATTGCTTTCATCGGTCAGGTTCTCATAGCTTATTTCAAGGCTCATAGACTTATTGTTATCTATATTATGATATTTTCCAAAAGCCAAGACTGTATCAATAACAAATCCGTCGTCAGCGCTAATGCTGATAGTTTTGCTTTGACCCTCGGTAAGTGTGAATACACTGTCAGCGCCTGAAATTTTGCCTCCGACACTGTTGGAAAGAATAACTGATTTTTCATTATCCTTGTCGGGTGTGTCATCTTTAACAGCAGCGATGGCAAACGGACTGAATGAATCGCAAGAAATAAGCAGACCGTACTTCGTTATTATACAAGGTATTTCCTCAACCCCGATAATCTGACCCGCATCATTCTTTTTAAAGTGATAAGCTTTAAAGGTAACGCCCTCGTCTTCAGGACCATAGCCTTCGGGGAAACCGAGAGAAACGCGAACCCGTTCGCCGGTTTGGACTATTTGCTTGCGGCAGGCTGTTAAATTAATGTTATAAGTTTCAGTCTTATAAGGCGTTTCTCCTATATCGGACAACGCGTCATTCATATTACTTTCCTGCACACTGTTTGTTGACGTTGCTACAAGTACCATGCGATCCGCAAGCTCGTCAGCGAGCGCTTGACCGTCTGACGTCTGCCAGTCGGTAGTGTCAATGTCAAAGTTTTCCATCAACGATGGCTTGGCAAAGAGCGCCCAGTTATAACCTTCGCTGAAATACGCGCAGGACTGACACGGGAAAGAGCAGAAATAAACTGCGTTGTTTGGAGCTTTTTTGCTTGTTTTACCGATAAGACCGCTTAAGACAAAATTGTAATATACACTGTCATCTTCCCACATTTCACTTGGCGTGAAGTCAAAGGTGATTGTGCTCTCACCGTCCCACTTAAAGTTTTCCAGCTTGCTGTTTTTAATAGCGGAGGAATTAGGAATGGGCTTTCTGTTTACAAAGTCCAGACACTCCATGGACAGGCCGAGCTGTTTGCTCTCATCGCGGATTAATTTATCATCATATGTGATCACCATATGATAGGAACGTCCTATAGTAAGCCGTCCTGTCATAGAAGGCGAGGCTTTCTTGATAAAAGGCGGTGCTTTGTATGTTCCGGAAGGATTATGAATCAATTTCGACGATGCTACAAGTAAAAACGGATCGCCATGATAAAACAAATCATCAATCTCGTACTCGCCAAAATTTGTTTTACCCGGAGCAATGTCAGTTACCGCAAACTCCATATACTCTATATGAGGCATATACATATGCAATTCTGTGGGTGAATCTTGTATACCTGTCTGATCATAGTATTGCGGGTCTGTATAGAACCAGTCGGTGTAAACCCACTCATTTGTTTCAACGTCAACAGCATATTGGCGGAACAGAATATAATAACCATGCTTAGCTGCCTCGGCATAGCCCATGCCGTTATAGCTAACCCAAACCTCGCCCGCTGGTTCGCCCTCAAACATACTGTCTTTCTTAAGACGCACCGTCAAGCCGTTGTCATATTCAGCGCGTTCAATGCCATAGTCATCAAGCGCCAGCTCGGGGTAAGTAAATTTGTAATTCGCGGATGACATAGTTTCAGAAGGCACATGGTGTATGCTCATAGTTGATTCACCCACCAAGAGATACTCCTGATTCTCATAGCCGTCTTTACCGTTTGATTCGGTTAATTTCGTATTTATCGGGTCGTCCATAGTTACGTCAACTGCATACCAGACGTCATCTATCTGCACATAATTCCATATATGCAGTTCGACTTCATTTTCAGTACGTCTGTAAACGCCCTGAACCATTACACAAGGTATGTTAAGCTCATCCATTACAGCCTTAAAAGCTCGTGTATACGACTCGCAGACGCCCTCGTGCTTTACCAATGAACCGTATGCTGTGCGGATAAATCCAATGTTATCGGGATCGCACTTATCGTCCATACGATAAGTAGTGTTTGTCGTAAGATAATCGTGGACAAGCTCAATCTGCTTTGCTGCCAGGCTTTCTCCCTCCTTGGCAGTGACCGCCTTGGCCTTATTTACAACATCGTTAAGCACATTGTTATATTCAGCGACAGCGGCTTCTACATCTGCTTTGCTGTTAAAGCCTTTTGTGTAGTAATTATCATATCTGTCCGATCCGATATAAAGGTGATATTTTCCATCAGAATCCTTTGTAACACGGACAGAAAGATTTGAAAAATCAACATAGAAAATACCCGGATAATCGACATAGAAAGCATCTCTCGCCGCGCTGAACACATTGAGCAGATCGGAGTGACCTTCCATATATCCTTTAATTTGATCCTGAGAAATAATGCCGTCAGACATATCGTATGATTCATTGCCGTTCATGAATTTACCGCTCTCATACATACTTTTCATGACGTCATAGAATTTCTTTGATTCGTCTGTTAGCTGATTATAAAAATACGTTCTGCTCACGTTATTCGCTTCCGCCGCGCTGACATGAGAGTCAAAGGAGTGAATAACCGGCGCTGCCGCAAGGCAGGATATTCCCAACGATGCGGCGAGAAAAATCGAAATTATTTTCCTTGATTTCATAATTTATATCCCCTTTCATTTTATGTTTTTATTTTTTTTATGTATTTTTATTTTACTATATGATGTAAGAAAAAGTCAATGTACGCATTATAAAAAATGTAAAAAATCCCATATTAATTTACCCTGAAGGTTTGCAAAATAACTATTGAAATTCCTACGGCTATATGGTAAAATAATTTTATAAATAATTATGGAGGTATTTCTTATGAAAGAAACCAAGCACATAAAGACACTGAACAGCGCTAACCTCAAGGAATCCGCTGTCAAGGGCGGCTGCGGCGAATGTCAGGCTTCATGCCAGAGTGCATGCAAAACTTCCTGCACGGTTGCTAATCAAAAGTGTGAATCTGCGGATCGCTGATTTTGCGGCTTGAACGGGATAAAAGGGTTTGAGGAGCGGACTTTGTTCGCTCTTTATTAATATAGTAAATTACTCAGCGGAAAGTGAGAATTAAAGGATGATACATAAATTCAATCTTCTTGACAATAATATTTGTCTTGATGTGCACAGCGGTGCCGTACATATTCTTGACGATATATCGTACAAATTGCTTGATTATCTTACTGAGGAAATGAACGATGAGATTCCGCAGCATATTCTTGATGCGATGAAAAGCGAATTTTCAGAGGATGAGGTAAAAGAAGCGTACAGCGAGCTTTACGGGCTGTATAAAGCGGGACAGCTTTTCTCAAGCGATGACTACGAGAGATTTGCCGGCATGATGAAAAACGCGCCTGTTAAGTCAATGTGTCTGAATGTCGCGCATGACTGCAACCTGCGCTGTGAGTACTGCTTTGCCGCAAAGGGAGATTTCGGCAGGGGACGCTGTCTTATGCCTCTTGAAACAGGCAAAAAGGCTATTGACTTTCTTATAGAAAAATCAGGCACTCGACGCAATCTCGAGGTCGATTTTTTCGGCGGAGAACCGCTGATGAATTTTGACGCAGTCAAGGCAATAGTCGAGTACGCGCGAAGCATTGAAAAACAGCACAATAAAAACTTCAGATTTACCATCACAACAAACGGATTGCTGCTGACCGATGATAAAATAGAGTTCATAAACCGCGAGATGAATAATGTAGTTATGTCGCTTGACGGCAGAAAAGAGATAAATGACAGACTGCGTGTCACTCCTAACGGAAAGGGCTGTTATGACATAATTGTCCCGAAATATCAAAGGCTGCTCGAAACACGGGGCGGCAAGGACTATTATATTCGCGGCACATTCACAAGATACAACCTTGACTTTACTAATGACATACTCCATATGAAGAATCTCGGATTTGAACAGCTTTCTATAGAACCTGTTGTTTCCGACCCCCTTCTTCCCTACTCCATTAAAGAAGACGACTTGCCTGCCGTTTTTGCGGAATACGAAAGACTTGCCCGAACCATTGTTGACAGCAGAAAACGCGGTGAATTTTTCAACTTTTTTCACTTTATGATCGATCTTGACCAAGGTCCCTGCGCCATTAAGCGTCTGCGTGGCTGCGGCTGCGGAAACGAATACATAGCCGTTACGCCCGAAGGCGATATTTATCCGTGCCACCAATTCGTAGGCGAGGATGATTACAAGATGGGAAGCCTCAACGACGGCAGCTTTAACGAATCAATGAAGGCTGACTTCGCGTCGGCAAATATATATTCAAAAGAAAAGTGCGGACAGTGCTGGGCTAAGTTTTATTGCAGCGGCGGCTGCAACGCCAACAACTTTAAGTACGAGGGCGATATATCCAAGTGTCACAATATATCCTGCGAGCTTGAAAAGAAACGTCTTGAGTGTGCCATTGCGATAAAAGCCGCTCTCTCTGAATAATTATTAAAATAAGGAGGCTGAATTATGAAACCCAAAGCAGTATTGACAATATCAATTTTATCCGCGGTATTGTTTGCGGTTTCCGGATGTAATACTGCTAAAAACTCACCGCTTGACACAACATCGGAAAGCTCATTAACTGATGATATATTGACAGAGTCTTCCGATAATATATCATCAGAAATCAGCGAAAAATCAGACGCGGACTTAAATTATTCATCATTTTTTTCGGTTGCTTCCGAACCGCCGGCATCATCAAAAAACACAGGCGAATCCTCCGCGGACTCAAGAAGGAGCGAAACGCACGAATCATCAAAAAATGAAAGTGGATCCTACTCAGGCTCAGGCAGGCATGAAACACCTGCGTCATCGGCAA
>CAYLOD010000032.1:0-7074 GCA_964385235.1 uncultured Clostridium sp. | reverse complement strand
TCAGGCTCAGGCAGGCATGAAACACCTGCGTCATCGGCAAACGGAAGTGGATCCTACTCAGGCTCAGGCAGGCATGAAACACCTGCGTCATCGGCAAACGGAAGTGGATCCTCCTCAAGCTCAAGCAGGAATGAAACGTCTGTACAAAGGCACACCCACAGATACTTTTCGACAGTATATTCACCCGGCTGCACGAACAGAGGGTATACTGTACATACCTGTAGCTGCGGAAAAACATATGTTGACAACTATACCAATGCTCTCGGTCACAGCTGGGGAAGCTGGAGGACGGTTTACGAGGCTACCACAACTCAGAATGGCGTTCAGAAAAGATATTGCGGCAGATGCGGCGCTGAAGAAACAAGGTATACCGATAAGCTTCCTTCCACAAATTTTCCCGTATTTACCACTAGGGTAGTTGAGATCGTAAACGCAGAACGCAGAAAAAATAATCTTAAACCGCTTGAGATTGATATTACACTTATGGAAGATGCCGCTGTCAGAAGCGTCGAGCTTATGACGAAATTTAATCATATTCGTCCGAACGGACAAAATGGCTATGATATGGCATTTGACGCGGGATATATGACGGTAGGTGAAAATATTGCGTTCGGTCAAACTTCCCCCGAAGCGGTTATGAAATCATGGATGAGTTCACCGGGACATCGTGCTAATATTTTAAAAGAAGATTTCACAAATATCGGTGTCGGCTGCTATCTCAGCGAAAACGGCGGGTATTACTGGGTGCAGCTATTTGGAGGTTGACAGTACCGCCGATGATTCGGCCGGTTCAGATTAAATGTTCACCTTAAAATTCAATAAGGGGCTTAACCCGTAATTCAACTCGGTTCCTGCCTAAGAGGCGGAGGCATATTGCCTAAGTTATATTTTGATAAAGCTGCTCAAATAATAATGTTGTGAAAAAGCATAAGACGGAGGAATAATTTGTGACAAAAAGCATTGTGATAAAGGGAGCGCGTGAGCATAATCTCAAAAATATCGACGTTGAAATACCTCGTGAAAAGCTTGTTGTGCTGACAGGGCTTTCCGGTTCCGGAAAGTCCTCTCTGGCGTTCGATACGATTTACGCTGAGGGTCAGAGGCGTTATGTCGAGTCACTATCATCATATGCCCGGATGTTTCTCGGACAAATGGAAAAGCCGAATGTCGACAGCATCGACGGTCTCTCCCCCGCTATCTCTATCGACCAGAAAACAACATCAAAAAATCCTCGTTCAACCGTCGGAACAGTTACCGAAATATATGACTATCTGCGCCTTATGTACGCGAGGATAGGTATACCGCACTGTCCGATTTGCGGAAAAGAAATAAAGCAGCAAACATTGGATCAAATAGTTGACAGCGTAATGAAGCTGCCCGAACGCACGAAGATTCAAGTTATGGCGCCGATAATAAAGGGTAAAAAGGGAGAACACAAAAAAGCCCTTGAGTCAGCGGCTAAATCGGGCTTTGCAAGAGCGAGAGTTGACGGAATAATTTATGATTTATCTGAAAATATCCCGCTCGAAAAGAACAAAAAGCATAATATTGATATTGTAGTGGACAGGCTGGTAATTAAGGACGGTATTCAGTCCCGTCTTGCCGACTCTATTGAAACATCATCAAAAATGGCGGACGGCCTTACCGTTATATCAGTTCAGGACGGTGAGGATATTCTTTATTCTCAGAATTATGCCTGTCCCGAGCACGGATTCAGTATAGATAAACTTTCACCGAGAATGTTCTCATTTAATAATCCTTTCGGGGCTTGTAAAAAATGCACGGGTCTTGGCGTATTTATGAAAATCGACCCTCAGCTCATAGTGCCGGATACATCGCTTTCAATACGCAAGGGCGGCATAAAGGCAAGCGGTTGGGCAATGGAGGGCAGTACCATTGCGACAATGTATTTTGAAGCACTCGCAAAAAAGTACAAGTTCTCCCTCGACACGCCGATAAACAAGCTTAAGCCGGGGATTCTCGATATAATTCTGTATGGTACCGGCGGTGAAACTATCAGGTTAAAGCGCAGGAGCGAGTACGGTTCCGGAACATATGACGTTCCGTTTGAGGGAATTATAAACAACCTTGAGAGGAGATTCAGAGAAACAAACAGCAAGTGGATAAAGGAAGAAATTGAATCATATATGAGCGCCACTCCGTGTGAGGAATGTCATGGACGCAGACTTTCGCCCGAAAGTCTGGGAGTAACTGTCGGTGGACTTAATATAAGCGAATTTTGTGATATGTCGGTCGATAACGCTCTTGAATTTATTAAAAGCATAGACCTTACAGACAGACAGAGAATGATAGCAAATCTGATAATTAAGGAGATTATTTCAAGGCTTACCTTTCTGCAAAATGTCGGTTTGGGATATCTCACTCTTTCTCGGGCGGCAGGCACTCTCTCCGGCGGTGAAAGTCAGAGAATACGCCTTGCGACACAGATAGGCTCGTCGCTTATGGGTGTGCTTTATATTCTCGATGAACCGAGCATAGGACTTCATCAAAGAGATAATAATAAGCTTCTCGCGACACTTGAGCATCTGCGCGACCTTGGCAATACGGTAATAGTTGTCGAGCATGACGAGGATACAATGAGAGCTGCAGACTATATTGTCGATATAGGTCCGGGCGCGGGCGAACATGGCGGCGAGCTGGTATGCGCGGGAAGCATAGATGACATAATGAGCTGTGAAAAATCTATAACAGGTCAATATCTGAGCGGAAAAAGAAGTATCCCTGTTCCACAGGTACGCAGAAAGGGCAACGGGCACTTTATTGAGATTCGCGGAGCAAGACAGAACAACCTCAAAAACATTGACGTCAAATTTCCTCTCGGTATGTTTATTTGCGTTACAGGAGTGTCGGGCTCAGGGAAGTCCTCACTGATAAATGAGATTCTTTACAAAGCCCTTGCCGCAAAGCTTAACAAAGCTAAAACAAAAAGCGGCGATCATGACGAAATTATCGGCATTGAATATCTTGATAAGGTCATTGACATCAACCAATCGCCGATAGGCCGCACCCCCCGCTCAAACCCCGCGACCTATACCGGAGTTTTCACTGATATTCGTGAGCTGTTTGCTTCTACTCAGGACGCCAAAATGCGCGGATACAGCTCGGGGAGATTTTCGTTTAATATAAAGGGCGGACGGTGTGAAGCTTGCGAGGGCGACGGTATCATAAAAATTGAAATGCACTTCCTGCCTGATATTTATATTCCGTGCGAGGTCTGCGGAGGGAAAAGATATAATCGTGAAACGCTCGAGGTCAAGTATAAGGGCAAATCTATATATGAGGTTCTCGAAATGACTGCCGAGGAAGCGTTTGAGTTTTTTAACAATATACCGAAAATACAGAGAAAGCTCAAAACGCTGTGCGACGTCGGCTTGGGATATATAAAATTAGGTCAGCCCGCGACTACCCTGTCGGGCGGTGAAGCGCAAAGAGTGAAACTCGCCACTGAGCTGTCGAGGCGTTCTACAGGAAAAACCGTCTATATCCTCGATGAGCCTACAACAGGACTTCACATTGATGATGTCCATAAGCTTATAAATGTTCTGCAAATACTTGTCGACGGAGGAAATACCGTTATCGTTATAGAGCATAATCTCGACCTTATAAAAACTGCCGACCACATAATCGACTTGGGCCCCGAGGGCGGCGACGGCGGAGGAACGATTGTCGGTGTCGGCACCCCTGAGGAAATAGCCGCTAATGAAAAGTCATATACGGGGCAGTATCTGAAAAAGTTCATATAATTGTATTTTATATGTTAAAAAATATTTACACTATGTTAATTTACGATTAAGAGAAATTATAGTATTATATAGAAAAGCGTATTTTAATGCGTTTTTATGGAGTGATTGTTTGTTTGGTTATCTACGGCCTGCCAAGCCTGAAATGAAGGTTCGTGAATATGAAACGTACAAGAGCGCGTATTGCGGACTTTGCAGGTATACAGGCAGGTATTACGGAATAATATCGCGTCTGACGCTCAGCTACGACTGCACATTGCTTGCTATGCTTATGATGTCCTTAAAAAACGAGAGCGTTAATTTCTCAAACAAGCGATGTGTATTTAATCCCCTTAAAAAATGCAACTTTTGCTTATCCGACGGAGAAAGCTACCGTTTCGCGGGGGCTGTATCGGTTATCATGACATATTATAAGTTTGAGGATATTATATCTGATTCAGGCTTTTTTAAGAAAACTGCGGCAAGACTGTTAAAACTGATTTTAAGCCGCTGCCATAAAAAAGCAATGCAAGCCTATCCCGAAATTGAAGAAATAACAAAAACAATGGTTAGCGAGCAGATCGAGATTGAAAAAAACAAAAACGCCGGGATCGACCCATCGGCTGAGCCTACCGCAACTGCCGTTTCAAGGCTTTGTGTGCTTTTAGGAAGTGACGATGACGAGAAAACGATTCTCAGGGAATTCGGATATTATCTCGGAAGATGGATATATCTTATAGACGCGGCAGATGACTACTTTAAGGACAAGGAGAGCAATTCCTTTAATCCCTTTGTCAATAAGTTTAAGAATAATGAAGCATCGGATAACCTTGAAATAACGGAATATTGTAATGCCACATTAAATCACACGGCCGCTATGGCTGTTTCCGCGTTTAATCTGCTCGATTTAAAGCTGCACAAGCCGATACTTGAAAATATAATGAACCTTGGACTTGCTTATATGCAAAGAAAATGTCTTTTTACCGACAAGAAAAAATTCCTCGAAAGAAGTGATGCAAATGAAAGATCCGTATAATGTACTTGGTTTGAATCCCGATGCCTCCGATGAAGAAGTCAGGCAGGCATACAGAGAGCTTGCAAAGAAGTATCACCCGGATAATTATCAGGACAGCCCTCTCGCCGAATATGCAACGAAAAAAATGGCGGAAATTAACGAAGCGTATGATCAAATAGTTTCCGAAAGGCGTGAAGCCAAGAAAAACGCTGAGAACGAATACTATAATTATAATGCCGGCGACGCGCAAAATAATTCCAATTATATAGATGTCCGCAATCTTATAAATTCCGGGAGATTCGAGGACGCTGAACAGATACTCAGCGGTGTTCCCGTTGAAGGCAGAGATGCGGAGTGGTATTTCCTCAACGGTGTGATTCAATCTAACAAGGGCTGGCTTGACGAAGCGTTTAACTGCTTTCAAACAGCCTGTAACATGGATCCCTCAAACAAGGAGTATAACGCCGCGTTCAACAGAATGAAAAGCCAAAGAAAAGGCGCCGGCGGAAACGGCAGAGATGGAAACGTCATGTGCTGTACCCCGTGTGATATTTGCTATGGACTTATATGCACAGACTGTATGTGTGACTGTTGCAGTAATGGATGCTAACTTATTATGGTTATATTCAGCATAAGCCGCGTGAATGACACGCGCCCGGGCTATATGAGTGTTTTGAGCGATATATTTAATGATTTTTACGAAAAAATTCTGATTTTCCATATATATGAAAGCTCATAAGGATTGTAACGCGCAGGGCTGTTGTGATTCTTTAAATCAGTTGATTAACTGCATGAGGTTTACGGTAGATGAAGAATACAAAGAAACTTGTCTTGAGCAGTATTGTTACCGCTCTTTCGACATTTATCATGATTATAGCCGGTTTTATACCTATAGGTACATACGCAATACCCGTAATAGCGAGCCTGCTTTATGTCATACTGGTAAAGGAGGCGGGTATAAGCTGGGCTGTAATGTCATATGCCGCGACCTCTCTGCTATCGCTTATTGTATGTTTAGATAAGGAAGCGGCAGTGTGTTTTATACTGTTTTTCGGTTATTATCCGATATTGAAAATGATTATTGAAAAAATCAAGCTGAAAATAGTGAGCATAATCATAAAGCTTATAGTATTTAACGCGTCTATGACAGGTATATTTTTTATAGCAAAATATCTGCTTATGATACCCGACGACGCTTATACGGTTTTCGGATTATATATACCCTGGCTGATGCTTGCTCTTGGAAATATTGTATTTATCATATATGATTATGCCCTGTCGGGTCTTGTCAAACAATACGACAGACATTGGAGCAGTACGCTTAAAAAGATAATAAAAATGTAGGACTTAATAACATATTCCGCTTAAACACTCGTTTCAGCGGATTTTTTTGCTTGATAAAGGGGTATACTGCCAATAAATAATTATTTTTGCTAAGCTTTAAATGAAAAAATACGGTAACTTTGTCCGTTTAAGCAGTAGTTCTGAATTTATATTAACTTTTAAATCTGCAAAATTATCAGTTCATCTTATATTGAAATACCGGACTATAGATCCATCGCTGGGGTATTCCGTAAGAATTGAGAGAGATATGTTTAAAAATAACAAAACAATCAGACAAGTAGTTATATCATCATGTGACGAATGAACTTGAAACGGAATAATATATATTAAATATATATTAAATATCTATAACTTCTGCATTTTAATATATTAAGTTTTGTAATACTTTTATAATAAATTATTTTAGTTGAAATTTCTGAAAAATTGTAATATAATAATCGAAAATGACTAAAAACGGCTGTCCGATATAAATCTTAACAATGGCGTTAGGATTTATCCGCGGCAGTCTTTACTTTTGTTATTATAATATTGGGAGTGTGTCTTAATGGGGGAAATATTTAACGGCCCTTATCGTTATCTTTTGGATTTAGCTTTGATTCTATTTACAACCAAGCTGTTTGGTTTGCTGTCACAAAAGTGTAAAATGCCGCAGGTAGTCGGCGCGCTGCTTGCCGGCCTGATTCTCGGTCCTGTCGCTCTCGGCTGGATAACATTGGACGGATCGTCGGGAAACTTTATTTCGACTACATCGGAAATAGGCGTTATAGTCCTTATGTTCTGCGCGGGGCTTGGAACCGATGTCAAGGAGCTTAAAAAATGCGGCAAGGCGTCATTTGTAATCGCGCTTCTCGGAGTTCTCGTTCCCCTTGCGGGAGGCTTTGCGGTCGCGTATTTCTTTAACAGACCCGGAGTCCTTGAATCCGATGTGAATTGCGGCTTAACGCTTCAAAATATATTTATCGGGGTTATTCTTAC
>CAYLOD010000031.1:0-17961 GCA_964385235.1 uncultured Clostridium sp. | reverse complement strand
CGCACGGCAGTTCATTGGTAATAACGTCCCCACGCGGCAATAAACTTCCCTTGTTAAGGTCGAGCGAGGCTTGCCGAGCGATTCCGCGTCTTGCCCGCGGAGGCACTCCGCTATTTAAGTTTGCGGTATTGAGCGAGGGCTTCCTTTGCCCAGCGGCGGTCGATCGAGAGGAAGCCTTGGCGGTCGTCCTCATTTGCGAAGTAGGTTTCAACGATTTCGAGAGAACGCTTGTAGACCTCTATGCGTGTGCTTTGGAGAAACGGCTTGCCTGTGTCGCTCAAAAAAAATTCAAACCCGATGGTGTTGGCCTCCACATCATAAGCGGAGAGATAGCCCTCCGTAACGTGGAGCTTACGGCTTTTCGCGACAAGCTCCGCGACGGCGAGCTTAGTAAGCTCAACAGCCATGTCGTTAAGACCGAGGTCAAATATATATATCTTTTCCTTGAGGGCGTTAACTGTGGGGACGACGCGCTTTTTGACGTCGTTCAGCTCCGGAAACTCCGCTTCAAGCTTGTCATCAACAAGCTGACGCCGATCGACGTCCGGGATATAGTAAACCATCGTGCGGTTCTTTATGTCATTATAAAGCAGCGGGTGCAGAAGCTGGCGTGTTTCACCGCAGCTTTCGCAGGTCCATTCAAAAAATTTATCTTCAAAAATCTGCTTGTGTGCGTCGTTAAGCGACGAGGCGTTGACGCTGCACAGGAGCGTAGTTTCTTTAACAGCTCCGCACTTTGGGCAAGTTATGTTTCGTTTAACCTTTTCTGACATATAAAGTCACTCCCGATTATTTTATCTGCTGTATTCAGTATAACATATACACGGAATTTTTGCACTCTGTTTTAGCATAATATTAGGATAATATTTTATGAAAATATTCGGTTTACGTCTGATATTTAAAAAATTCGCTTTTAAAGAGATAAAAAAATAATAATTTTTTAAAAAATATGCAAATAATGCTGTTCATTTCGGAAAATTTATAGTATAATTGATTCACACTAAGTATCGCATAAAAATGCGGGAGGTAATATTATGAATTTTTTCAGCAATATAGGATCGGGGATTTCTCAGGCGATAGACACCGTAGTAGAAAAAAACAGACGGCATGCCTATATTAACCGCCTTAATTATGTTATTCAGGGCGAAACCGAAACTCTCAACAGAGCTTATATCGCGCTGGGTAAGCATTTTTATAAGAATCTAAACGGCGATCCCGAAAATACCGAGGTTGAAAGACTGTGCAAAGTCATAGACGTCGCGCAGGAAAGACTTAAAAAGGCACAGGACAGACTTGAGTACGTTATAATGTACGGCATACCCGAAACCAATAAGCCGAACGACGAAAAAACAGAGGATTCCATTGACGCCGACATATTGGACGAATATGACGAGGGCGATATAACAATATGCGTTTCAGACAGCGCGGAAATAAAAACTAAGGACGGGGAAAACGCCGGGCCGACGGAAAATTCAGACGCCGCCGCGTCGGACTCCGCCGAATCGGACGCCGAAAAGACGGCTGAACCAAATGGCGATGCCCCCTCCGAAAAGAACGGGAAATAATTTCAAGCGGGCGATTTGCCGGAAATTAATTGTGATTCGGTATTGTTTTAATATAACTTGGGTAAAATGGCATTTACCGGGCCCCGTCCCATCGGGCGCCGTCCCGTCGGGCCCCGCCTCTAAGGCGGCGGGCCATTACCGTAATCGGCAGGGGATCGGATCTCCTGCCGATTACTCGCACCCTGTGACGGGTCAGGCCAATTAAAGGGGCATCGTGGCGGTGTTTATTGGTGTTCCTTTATATTTGTGATAATAGCTAAGAGTTGCCGATATAAGCATATTTAAGAATAATTATATTCAATACAATTTGTAAAAATTTTTGTGCATTTTGTCCCGTGTTTTTACTTGACAATTTATCTCCAAAATACTATACTACTTATATATACAATAATTGTATATTTGGCAAAATTTTGGCAAAATTTTTGGTGCTTTTACATAAATAAACGCTCCAAGCCGGAAGATCGAAATATGAAACGACAGAGCGTATCTGCCGCCGGTTTTAGCGTTTTTTTAAAATCATTATGCCCAATTATGGGAAGTTCCCTCAACATAAAACCAAATAACAAAAAGCGTGGTGTATTTATGAAAACAACTGCAACAATTATGCAGGTGTCGAGAAGTCTGCTTATTCTCACGCCTGTGGAGTATGACAAGCCGGAGGCTACTGTTCAGATCACGGCAAAGAGAAACAATGTGCCGAGCCCCGCTATTTTCGGTGCGCCGCAGATCTTTGAGCTGAAGGATTCTCTCAAGGATCATTCGATGCAGAAAGCTGATGAGCTTGCACAATTCGTAAAGAGGTGCGCAGAGAGCATAGGGCTTAACTTGGGAGAGGTCTTCTTCTGTATAGAGGACGATGAAAATGTTGTCAGCACCGAGTATACTCATCCTGCCGCCAAGACAAAGATGCTGCCGGCATACGCGCGTGTCGAGGCTGAAAAGCTTTTGCACGGCGATATTGCCCAGTATACCATTATAAATTCCGAATATGGCTATCAGTTCGGCAAGGCGGCGAAAAAGAACGACGAGCTGAAGGCGTCGCTCTTCGCCATGAGTTCAAAGACTATCGCGGACATCAAGATCGAGTTTCAGAAAGAAGGCATAAACGTCGTCAAGATAGTACCTCCCGTCACGGCGCTTATACATGCAGGCAAGGAGTATATCAACTCCGCCACGAGGACGGTCGCGATAATAAGCCTTGACTTTGTCGCTACACGGCTTGTTGTCCTCCACAACGGCGCGCCGGTATTCCAGCAGTCGTTCTCAAGCGTTCTCGAGGACGTCGCGGAAATGCTCTCGCTCGAGTTCGGCATAAGCCCGCTCGGCGCTATCGACATGATCCGTGAGAACGGTCTCGGCGTCTGCGACCGTTGCAACGACGTGAACACAAGAAAGCAAACAATGGGTATGCTCGACAATGCCGCGGGCGAGATACTCAGAACACTGAGAATGGTTATATCCACACAGAAGATCGATGTTGACCAGATCATAATATGCGACGCCCTGTCGAGGCTTCCCAACCTTTCAAACTACTGCCGCTCCATCGGTCTGACAGCTCCTATCGAGAATATATCGTCGTCATATACCACAGGAACACAGGTGCCGCTCGCTACCGACATAGCCAATGAAAAGGGCTATAACTCGAACTGCTACGCGACCTTTAACGCGATGCTTTATATGAGCGTCGCGGACGGGAACTTCCTCGGAGGCGAGTCGGGTCTTGCGAATTTGCAAAAGACGGCTTCTCTCGGCACAAAAATAACAGCGGGCGTCGGAGTCGTCGTCGCGCTGTGGATGATCGGCATAGGCGCGTTCTGGGGATACCTCAGCATTCGCCAGTCGAACGACAAGAAGGCTCTCGAAGATGTGAGGTTTACCGAGGTAAAGCAGCTCCTTAAGGACGAGGAATTATATACGCAGAAGCTGACCAACCTTGATATGGACAGGGAACTGCTGCCTAAGACCGTCGTACATATTGAAGATGTCACCAACGAGCTGTTTAAGATCGCCACGGAAAAGAAAATGGCGGCGCTCGAGGGCATTAACATAGCTAATTCCACCAACACGATTTCGGCTAAATATTTGACGAGTGACTACGATAAGTTTGTTGAAATCAGAGATTATGTAGAGGAAGAAAATTTCTTTACACTGGGTTCAAACCTTACATCTACACGTGACGTGATGAAAAACGCCATAACAAGCCAGATCAATCTTGAGATTTCTTCCAAGACTATAAACGAAGCCGCGTCAAAAGGCGGGGATAACGCCGCGGACACGGACAGCGGCAGCGCTGATACAGACAATAACGAGGAGGCGGGCGAATAATGGAAAATAAAAAGAAGATACCCGGATATGTTTTCGGTATTATCGGTATTGTCATAGTGGCAATTATATTTTTATTTGCTGTCCAGGTTCCCTTTACTAAGGCCCAGCCCGAGCTTGAGAGACAGCATAAGCAGGACGCCGCGCAGCTTAAAATCTATGAAGACGCCGAGGCTGACAAGGAAAACCTGAAAGCCCGGGTAAACAGCATGAAGGAACAGTATGAAAAGGACAGCGAGGGTCTTTTCATTAACGCGCTCCAGTCACCGGGCGATATTATGAAGATGCTCAAGTCCTCAAAGACGGATCCCACTTCATACAAGATTTCCGAGCAGAAAGTGGACGATAAGGCAAGACAATCCTCAGGCGGAGATCTGCTCTATTCAACGGATATTAACATTACATACGATTCGCTCGATGAAGAACAGATCAAGTCCGTTCTGAATTACTTTGAGAGTGTTTCAAACGGCGCCTACTATGTAGACCAGCTCAATGTCGCGGCTATCATGAAAGACAGTTCGGGGAACGCCGAGCCCGGCTCTGATGAAAGCGACGATAAAAATGACGACAAGGAAGAAAGCAGCAAAACATCTTCGGGAGACCTTACGTCACTATATTATACAGGCAAGTATAAGGTGACAGTCACGCTTAAGCTGTACTACTTCCTGCCACCCGATCAGACGCCGGAGGCTCTCAAGGCTGAACAGAGCGCCGCGTCTCAATCGGCTGATACGACAGTATCCGCGCCGGTATCCGCAGAGGAGTCCGGTACCGAATCCCCCGCGGCATAATCTATAAGCAATAAAGGAACAGCAGAATTATGAGGTCTACGGAATATCTTTTGACAACAGACGGTATGATATGGGTCATTGCGTGTCTGCCGCTTGCATTTCTGATGATATTCGTTTCATATTTTCTATTTAATAGATTTCCCGCGAAATGGTATTGCGACTACGATGAGGAGCCGTCGGAGGAGCTTCTCGGCAGGAGAGTTTCATATAAAGGCTCCGGCATAGCGCTTTCGATAATAACGGCGGTTTGCTTTGCCGCGTGCCGTCTGCAGTACAACAAGGGCTATGATATACTCTTTATTTCGCTGAGCATAGCGATAATCATTTTGCTGATGATCGCCGTTTCGGACTTTAAGTACACAATAATTCCCGACCAGTTCACGGCGGCTTTGGCGGTAGTTTTTCTGCTGATAGTCGTGTACGACAGGATACGAGGGTACAATATCTTCAGTTCGGAATGGTGGCAGCCGCTCGCGGGAGCGGCTGTAGGCGGCGCGGCGATGCTCCTTATCAATGCTCTCGGCGTAATAATATATAAAAAAGAGGGCATGGGCTTCGGAGATGTCAAGCTGTTTGCCGCTGTAGGTATTCTGACGGGCTTCCCCGGAACGTTATATACGATACTGATCTCTCTTGTAGTCGCGTGCGTCGGCTTTGCCGTAACGTTTATCGCGGGCAGAACGCTTCGCGGAAAAGAGGAAACAGATGAAACCGATAGCGATGACGACGAGGACGATGACACGGACGATGAGCCGCCTGCGGAACCGTCGGGAAGGTATATCGCATTCGGTCCGTATATCGCTATAGGCACAATAATTTATATTTGTTTTTTAGACATGATAAACAGCGCGGCAGGCTGGTATTTGAACTTGTTTAATTAATAGTGATTAATAGTGTTTTTTGAATTTGAGGAGTTGTAGTAATAAATGAAAGCAAGTCATCTTAGAATTGGTCAAATATTGGTTGATTCGGGCGTTATAACTGATGAACAGTTAGAAGAAGCTCTTGAAAAACAAAAAACCACTAAAAAACGTATTGCCGATATTCTCGTTGAGGACGGCGTTATTACGGAGCAGCAGGTCTGCAAGGCGCTTGAAAAACAGCTTTTCATTCCCTATCTCGACCTTGATACGGTTCAGATAGACATTGAACAGCTTAACGGGATAGTACCCGAAAACCTCGCAAAACAGTATTCGCTGATTCCCGTTTCGCTTGACGGACGCTTCCTGACGGTCGCTGTCGCCGATCCGCTTAACTATAAGGCTCTCAACGATATTGCGATATATACGAAGCTGAAGATTAAGCCGGTCATAGCCGAACAGGCAAAAATCAACGGCAAGATCCGTGAAATGTATGCCGCGAAAAAGGCATATGACGACGCGAAAGAATTTGTCGCCGACCAGCAGGATACCGAACAGGCCAAGAAAGAAGCGGAAGAAGCCGCTAAGGCTGAAGCCTCGGGAAACGACCAGCCGATCATACGATTTGTAAACAATATGATTGAGGAAGCGGTTTATCAGAAGGCAAGCGATATTCATATCGAGCCTATGGAGAAGTGCATGAGGATACGCTTCCGTATAGACGGCAACTGCCAGATATATATGGAAACAGCTCCCGAGCTTATCCCCGCAGTAACAAGCCGTATAAAGTTTATCGGCAACATGAACATCGCCGAAAAGCGTATCCCTCAGGACGGCCGTATAAACTATACTGTCGCGGGAATGGAGATAGATATGCGTATATCCGTTCTCCCGTCAATGTTCGGCGAGAAGATAGTTATGCGTATTACGACCTCCCTCGGCATGGATCTGAAAAAGGAAAGTATCGGTTTCCTGCCGGAGAACCTTAAAAAGTTTGATCATCTCATATCAAGCCACAGAGGTATTATCCTCGTTACGGGCGCTACAGGTTCAGGTAAATCAACAACTCTCTATACGGGCTTGCGCGAGATTATGAGAGATGAGATAAACATTATCACCGTTGAGAACCCTGTTGAAATGATAGTACCCGGTATAACGCAGGTCAACATAAACGAAAAGGCGGGTCTTACCTTTGCCACGGCGCTGAGGTCTATCCTCCGTCAGGACCCCGACGTTATCATGATAGGTGAGATTCGTGACGGTGAAACAGCTAACATAGCGGTTTCGGCGGCTATTACCGGTCACCTTGTTCTCTCGACACTGCACACATACGATGCGCCAAGTTCTGTCGCGCGTCTGGTCGATATGGGCATAGAGCCGTACATGGTATCCTCGGCTATTCTCGGAATCATCGCTCAGAAGCTCGTTCTCAGACTTTGTACAAATTGCAAGCAGGCGTATTCGCCAAGTGAGGAGGAGCGTATGTCGCTCGGTCTCCCGCTTGACAGGCAGATAACGCTTTACAGGCCGTGCGGCTGTGAAAAATGCAACCAAAAGGGATATAAGGGAAGAATCGCCGTACACGAGATACTCCTGTTTACACATAAGATCAAAAAAATTGTTACTCAAAACGTAAGCTCCGATGAGCTGAGAGAGGTGGCTATAGAGGACGGAATGATACCTATGGCGGAAAACGTCAAACGTCTTGTATTACAGGGAATAACTTCATATGAAGTATTCATAGATGTAACTATTTCCAATGACTGATACCACAACGGTGCGTAACGCGCATCGCAAAAACAAAAATGAATAGGGGCGATACAGCATGGATTTTTATAATCTTGTAAAAATGGCCGTCGAGAAGGGAGCGTCAGATATTCACCTTGCTTCCGGCAACCACCCGGCGTACCGGCTGCACGGCAACGTAATATTTACCGAGGATCCCGCTCTTACCGAGGGTGAGGTTACGACAATTATAAAGGCGCTTCTCATGTCGGATAAGTTTAACATGTTTATGACCGTCGGCGAAGCCGATGCGGCGGTCGAGATCGGAGATTGCGGACGTTTCAGAGCGAACGCGTTCCACCAGAGGTGCGGGTCATCACTCGTTCTCCGTGTTATCAACAGCGTAGTTCCGGAGCTGAGCACATTTAATATGCCGAAGTCTATCAGAAAGACTCTCGATCTGAACGCGGGGCTTGTTCTCCTTTGCGGACCTACCGGTTCGGGTAAGTCCACTACACTGGCGGCTCTTTTGAACGAGATAAATAAAAGCAAGAGCAGACATATTATCACTATCGAGGATCCTGTCGAGTTTATACATACGCCGAAGCACTGTATTATAAATCAAAGAGAGATCGGTCTTGACTGCCAGTCATACGCGAATGCTCTGAGAGCCGCTATGCGTGAGGATCCCGACATTATCCTCCTCGGCGAGCTGCGCGACAGAGAAACAATGGCAACGGCTATGACCGCTGTTGAAACAGGTCACTTGGTATTCTCGACCGTACATACGGAGGGCGCGGCGAAAACAATAGACAGACTTATAGATATATTCCCCGCCGACCAGCAGCAGCAGATCAGGGTTCAGCTCTCGACGTCGCTAAAAGCGGTTATATCACAAAGACTTCTCCCGAGAGCGACGGGCGGCCGTATTGCCGCGTTCGAGATAATGTTTGTCACCAAGGCTATCAGTAACCTTATTCGTGAAAATAAGACCGCCAATATCGACCAGTCTATTCAGCTCGGTTCCCAGATGGGCATGATTACAATGAAGAAGAGCATTGAAGGTCTTTTGAATCAGGGACTTATTACGCCTCAGACAGCTAAGGCATGGAGCTTTGATATCGGTGAAACAGATCAACTAATAACCTGATTTAAGGCGGTGACGAAAATTGAAATATAAATATACAGCGATAAACCAGAAAAATCAAAAGAAAACGGGCTTTGTTGAAGCTCCGACAGAAAATGAGGCACTTAACGCCTTGAGAAATAAGGGACTTGTTGTTCAAGAACTAAGCGTGTCGTCAGACGCGGACGCTCCGACAAGCATTATGCAGATGGAGATCGGCGGCGATTATCACAAGAAGAAAATCAAGAAAAAGCGCCTGCTGATGTTCCTAAACCAGATGGCGCTGATGATGAAAGCCGGTATTACCCTTTCGCTTGCTATGGAAATCATGATAAGCTCCGAAAAAGACGGCGATATGAAGAAGATCCTTACGGAAATGAACCAGGATCTCTACAACGGTATTACTCTCTCACAGTCTATGCGCAAGTTTAAGGCGTTCCCCATGATAGACGTCAGCATTGTTGAAGCGGGTGAAGCAAACGGACGTCTTGACGCCTCGTTTGAACAGTGCGCCCTTATAACAAAAAAGGAAATGGCTCTCGGCAGCAAGCTCAGAGGCGCGTTTATGTATCCTTTATTCCTGATTATTCTTGTTATAGCGGTTGTTATAATACTCTGCTGCTTCGTTTTGCCGTCGTTCGCGGACGTTTACGACAGCTTCGGCGCGGAACTGCCGGGACTTACAAAGGCGGTTATGGCGTTCTCGGACTTCCTGATAGCGTATTGGTGGATAGTTGTCCTTGTTACAGCGGCTTTAGTTGTCACGTTTATTCTCCTCAAGAGGAACAGCGCGGAGTTTGCGTTGAAATTCGCGCAGATTCAGCTTAAAATACCGCTTGTCGGTCCGATCATCAGGCAGTCGTCGCTCGCCCGGTTCTGCCGTCTGATGTCAACGCTTACCGACGCGGGTATTCCGATACACAGGGCTATGGCTCTCTCGAGGGATACTGTTCCTAACCTGTATGTCAGGTCCTGTATTACAGAGGTTATCAATGATGTAGAGGTAGGTGTCCCCATAAATGTGGGCATGAGTAAACATTCTGTATTTGACCCCATACTCGTATCTATGATAAGAGTCGGTGAGGAATCAGGTATGCTCGGCGATTCACTCTTTAAGATGGCCGATCTTTTTGAAACACAGACAGATGAATCAACACAGAGGCTCACAGACGCAATGACCCCGATAATGACAGTTGTCATTGGCGTCGTCGTCGGTTTCCTCGTTGTTTCCATAGTACTTCCGATGTTCGGTATGTACGACGTTATCGGTTCCGCAGGTCAAACCAGTACCACCGGCATCTGAGAAAAATCTCTCCTTACACAAAAAAGCGACCGCGAAAGCGGCCGCTTTTCCTTTGCCTGAAAAAGTTTCCACATTTGCCGAAGGCGAAAAACTTCGACACTGATAAGGGTCTGTTATGTGCCGCGCAAGAAGTTTTGCACTTAATTATCCGCACGGCAGTTCATTGGGAATTTCGTCCCCACGCGGCAGTAAGCTTCCCCCGCCGACGTCGAGCGAGCGTAAGCGAGCGATTACGCGTCCTGCCTGCGGGGGCACCCCGCCGCGTCTTGCCCGCGGGGGCACCCCGCCGCGTCTTGCATGCGGAGACACTCCGCCGCGTCTTGCGTGCGGGGAGGGGACTCCGCTTTGCGTGCCGAGGCATTCGGCAATTATAAGGAATTTTTGTTTACCGCGCAGCGGGACAATCCCCGTACCGGCAGTTCATTGGGAATTTCGTCCCCACGCGGCAGTAAGCTTCCCCCGCCGACGTCGAGCGAGCGTAAGCGAGCGATTACGCGTCCTGCCCGCGGGGGCACCCCGCCGCGTCTTGCGTGCGGGGAGGGGACTCCGCTTTGCGTGCCGAGGCATTCGGCAATTATAAGGAATTTTTGTTTACCGCGCAGCGGGACAATCCCCGTACCGGCAGTTCATTGGGAATTTCGTCCCCACGCGGCAGTAAGCTTCCCCCGCCGACGTCGAGCGAGCGTAAGCGAGCGATTACGCGTCCTGCCCGCGGGGGTACCCCGCCGCGTCTTGCCCGCGGGGGCACCCCGCCGCGTCTTGCGTGCGGAGACACTCCGCCGCGATTTCTTCGGTGTGCATGGAGCGGGAGCCTTTCACGAGAATGGCGCAGCCGTCGATCATCTGTGTTTTAAGATATTCGGCGGCGTCGGAGTTGCTGCCGAAGCACTTAGCGACGACGTTTGGGTTTGCCTCCCGCGCACCCTCCGCGATATGCCGTGCGAGATCGCCGATACATATAACACAGTCAATGCCTATTTCACCGAGATGCCTGCCGACAGAGAAATGCTCGCTTTCGGCAAAATCGCCAAGCTCCAGCATATTCGCGAGAACGGCTATACGGCGCGTGGCGTCAATAGACTTGAGTACATCGAGAGAAACCCTCATGGCGTCGGGACTCGCGTTGTAGCTGTCGTCAATAAGAGTGAATTTATCAAACGTGTGTATCTGCTGACGCATGGGGGCGTTTCTGTATGTCAAAAGCCCCTCCTTAATTACCTTTGGCGCGAGCCCGCAAGCCCTTGCGACCGCGTACGCGGCAAGGGCGTTCTTCACATTGTGTTCGCCGAGCGCGGGGATTTCGACTTCTTCAGTTTCATAAGGAGCGATAAGGGTGAAAATAGTGTTCATGCCGCTGACGCGTATATTTTCGGCACGATAGTCACAGCCTGAACCGAAACCGAACGTCACCGTACTGAAATCAAGCTTGCCGTGAAGCGTCGAGAGAAGTTCGTCGTCGCCGTTCAGAAAAAGTATGCCGCCGTCGGAAAAACCGTTTGTGATTTTCAGCTTTTCGCTCATAATGTTTTCCCGCGAGCCGAGATTCTCTATGTGAGCCGTACCGATATTCGTTATGACCGCCATGTCCGGCTGCGCGACGGCACACAGACGCTCCATCTCACCGAAATAACTCATACCCATCTCGATAACCGCCGCTTCATGATGATCCTCAAGGTCAAACATGGTCATAGGCATACCTATCTGACTGTTTTTGTTCCCCTGCGTTTTCATTACGTCAAGACCGCGCGACAGAGCGGCGGCGATCATCTCCTTGGTGCTGGTTTTGCCGACACTGCCCGTAACGCCTATGAGCTTTAACGAAAACTGCTTTCGGTACCATGCCGCGAGAGCCTGTAAAGCTGTGAGCGTATTGTCAACTTTTATGTACGGCTTGCACGCACCGGCGGGAGCATCGTATTCCGTGAGTACGGCGCTCGCGCCCTTAGAAAGACATTCCTCTATAAATTTGTGCGCGTCTACTTTCGCGCCCTTTATAGGCACAAAGAGTGAACCGTCCCTTACGGCTCTGCTGTCATACTGTATATTCGTAACGTCTGTATCCGCGTCGCCGCAAAGTATCTCCCCGCCGGCGACTTCGGCTATTTTACAAACCTTAATGCTTTTCATTGTGCCTTTTCCGCCATTTCCTTTATGATTTCCGCGACGACCTCCCGCTCGTCGTAGTGTGTCTTTTTGCCGTTTTTATCCTGATAGCTCTCGTGTCCCTTGCCCGCGAGGACTATTATGTCGCCGTCCCGGGCGTTCTCTATACAATAGCGTATAGCGTCGGTTCTGTCGGGAATGACCACATATTTCCCGTCCGTTTTATTTATGCCGACCTTGATGTCCTCTATTATGTCCATTACGTCCTCAAATCGCGAGTTGTCCTCCGTAATGACGGAAAGATCCGAAAGCCTGCCCGAGATCTCTCCCATCTCATAGCGCCTGTCGCGGGGTCTGTTGCCTCCCGCGCCGAAAAGCGTGATAAGACGGTTCGGACGGTATTCCCTGAGAATGGTGAGCAGACTTTCCATGCTGACGGCATTGTGCGCGTAGTCAATCAGCAGAGTGTAATTTCCGGGAACGGCGACAGGCTCTACTCTGCCCTTGACCTTGACTGTGTTGAGTCCGTCCTTTATCGCCTGTTCGGGAATATCAAAGTGACGGCAGACCGCGATCGCGGCAAGCGCGTTGTACGCCATAAACTTGCCGGGAATATCCACGTCAACTTCCATGCTGAGCGCGCCGCTTACATTGAAGCACACACCGAGATAACCCGCCTTCGATATGAGATGATCGTCCGAGCCGATAAGCTGTGCCTTGTCATTAAAGCCAAAAGTTTCAATTTTGCAAGTCGCACCGGCTGTAACAGCTTGCGCGTGGCTGTCGTCAATGTTTATAAGACCAATCCTGCACTGCCTGAACAGCATAGCCTTGCACGCGAGATATTCCTCCATGTCCTTGTGTTCGCTTCCGCCGATGTGGTCATGGGAAAAGTTTGTGAAAACTCCGTAGTCAAATATAAAACCGCCCGTCCTGTGCCATTTCAGCCCGAGAGAGCTTGCCTCCATAACCGCGCACCTGCAGCCCCTGTCTATCATTTTCCTCATGGCGCGCTGGATCTCGTATGATTCAGGCGTCGTGTTGGAGGTTTCCTCCACATTGCCGTCGATAACGATCCCAAGCGTGCCGATTATTCCCGTCTTGTATCCTCCCGCCGAGAGGATCGCGGCGACCATCGAGGCTGTCGTCGTCTTGCCCTTTGTGCCTGTTATGCCGACAGTGATAAGCTCACGGGCGGGATGTCCGAAGTACGCCGCCGAAATATACGCGAGAGCAAGATGCGTGTCGGCGACCCGTATCACGGGCGCGCCGACGGCGTCAATATCCTCACACACGACGACAGCCGCCGCGCCGCCGTCGACAGCTTCCTGAGCAAAGCTGTGGCCGTCAAAGCTCGCGCCCTTAAGACAGACAAAAAGACAACCGTCCTTTATCCCTCGGGAATCATATATAATATCCGAAATTTCCGTGTTCCCAATCTCCTCAGCACTCAGTCCACAAGTATCTGTGATTTTATAGCTTATCTCCTCCAGAAGCTCAAAAAGCTTCATAAAATCAGCCCCCATAAAATTTCCAAGGTTAAATTACCCTGCTGTAATTGCTTTAAAACAATTTTATCACGCCCCGGCGCTATTCAAGAGAAACGCCGTTTCTACGCTATTTGCCCAAATCCTCCGCCTCCGCCGCGGAGTGAGCGTTGCCGCTCATTTTTGACAGCTCCTCGTAAAGCCTGTACAGTTTCTGCGTGCCGTTTTCGAGTATGTAGTAATGTCGTATATACGGAACCTCAAGCGCGAGGAAAAGCAGAAAGAGCAGTACCGACGGCAGACTCACATAGAAAAAGCTCACTATTATCATTGACATGAGAAGCAGAGAGAACAATACAGTTACCAGCAGGTGAATAAGCCTTTCATGCTGCCAAAAGCCTATTTCAATAAGCAGCTCCGACTTGAGCATTTCAAAATCCTTGATAAGCGACGGGTCGTTTACAAGCGATTCAATATACAGAATATATCTTTTTAGTTTTTTACCCATAGAAAAACACCTTACCTTATTTTTTCTCCATTTCAACACAGTCCGATTTCAATAATGGGCCTGACCCGTCATTATATCCGCCGGCAAGCTATATGATAAAGGCTTGCCCTATGTGCCCCGACACGATGTGCCCCGACACGATGTGTCCCGACACGATGTGTGCCGCCACGCTGTTCGGGGAAATATTGACTAAGCTATATTATAATATATATCCGCTGATTTGTCTATTTAAATGTAAAAATACAATTATTTTGTTTGACATATCGAGAGGACAGCGAGGGACGGCTTTTGTTAATTTAATTATTATTTTTTTTGCGGATTGACGCGGATAGCTTAAAATTCCCTTGCACTATCCTTACAAATAGGCTATAATGTTTAATGATACGCAAAATCGTCGGAGAACCCTGACTGTCGGGGCTTACTATAATTATTAAATTCGGAGGACTTTTAATGAAAAAATTATTACCGGTAATTCTTTGCGCCGCCATAGCCTTTTCTGTGTCGGGATGTATGGGAGGGGGCAGTCAGCCCGAAAAGCTTTCGACCGATAATGTTCCCGAGGCATCTTCCGTCAAGCAGGAAGATTATAAAAACAACCTTGAGGGACTTGAAAAATACCTTAAAAAGAGAGCGTTTCTCCCCGATTCGGAGCCTACGGAGATGACGTATTCCACGATAGGGGCTGTCGGCGGTCACAAATATACATTTATGCTGAACAACTCGACGGTAACGGCTGAGTTTTACGAGTATGACCTTGAGAATATCAACAATGACGCGAAAAAAACCATAGACAGCGTTAAAAAGGACGGAGAGTTCGAGTTGCTCGGAATGAAAACAAAGGCGACGCTTTCCGACAACGGGAAGTACCTTATGGTTTATACGGACAACTCCAATGAGGATCTGAACAAAACGAGAACCAAGGACGTCCTGAACGCGTTTAAATCGTTCAAGAAGTGACTTAATATTTATGAGGTGAAGTAAATTGAGTTTTTTAAAAGCGTTTTTCGGAAATTACAGCAAAAAGGAGCTCAAGCGCATAAATCCTGTCGCTGAAAAGGTACTTGCGCTTGAGGATAAATATAAGGCCATGAGCGACGCCGACCTCCGTCATCAGACGGATATATTTAAGGAAAGGCTTAAGAACGGCGAAACTACTGACGATATTCTGCCCGAGGCGTTTGCCGTCTGCCGCGAGGCGGGCGACCGTGTTCTCGGTATGCGGCACTTCCCCGTTCAGATCATAGGCGGCGTAGTTCTGCATCAGGGCCGTATCGCCGAAATGAAAACAGGTGAAGGCAAAACGCTTGTCGCAACGCTTCCCGCTTATCTCAACGGCCTTACGGGTGAGGGCGTCCACATAGTTACCGTCAACGACTACCTCGCAAAGCGTGACTCCGAGTGGATGGGCAAGCTGTACCGCTTCCTCGGGCTTACTGTCGGACTTATCACTCACGATTCGAACAACGACGAGCGCCGCGAGGCATATGCCGCCGACATAACATACGGGACGAACAACGAGCTTGGGTTCGACTATCTGCGTGACAACATGGTTGTGTACAAGGCCAACAAGGTTCAACGCGGTCATGTATTCGCTATCGTTGACGAAGTTGACTCGATACTCATAGACGAGGCGAGGACGCCGCTTATAATATCGGGTCCCGGAGATAAATCTACAGATATGTACGAGAAGGCCGACAAACTCGCCCGCTCCATGACCTGTGAAAAGTTTGTGGAGCTTGACAGCAAGGAGGACAATGACGAGCTTTATAAGGAGAAGGGCATCGACTATATAGTAGATGAAAAGGCAAAGACCGCTACACTCACTCCTGTCGGCGTAAAAAAGACTGAGGAATACTTCGGCATAGAGAACCTTACCGATCCCGACAACGTAATATATCAGCACCATATAAATCAGGCTATCAGAGCGCACGGCATAATGAGGCGCGATATAGACTATGTCGTAAAGGACGGAGAAGTCATTATCGTTGACGAGAACACGGGCCGTCTGATGTACGGACGCCGGTACAACGAGGGTCTGCATCAGGCTATCGAGGCCAAGGAGGGCGTTAAGGTCGAACGCGAAAGCAAAACACTCGCCACTATTACGTTCCAGAACTACTTCCGTATGTATAAAAAGCTTTCGGGTATGACAGGTACCGCCATGACGGAGGAAACAGAGTTCAGAGAGATATACAAGCTTGACGTCGTAGAGATACCGACGAACAAGGAGGTTCAGAGGACAGACCTTCCCGACGCGATATTTAAGACGGAGAAGGGCAAGTTTGAAACCCTGATAAACGATATTATCGAGGCGCACGAGAACGGTCAGCCTGTACTCGTCGGCACCATCTCTATCGAGAAATCGGAGGTTTTGAGCGCACTGCTCAAGAAAAAGGGCATAAAGCACAATGTCCTGAACGCTAAAAACCACGAGCGTGAGGCGGAGATAATCGCTCAGGCGGGTAAGCTGGGCGCCGTTACGATAGCGACGAACATGGCGGGCCGTGGAACGGATATTATTCTCGGCGGCAACGCGGAGTATCTCGCAAAGGCTGAAATGCGTAAAATGAAGATCCCCGATGAGCTTATCGTCGAGGCGACAAGCTTTGCGGAAACCGACGATGAGGAGATCAAAAAGGCGCGCGAAACATACAGAACGCTTGAGGCTAAATATAAGGAAGAAATCAGGGAGGAAGCCGATAAAGTGCGAGAGGCGGGCGGCCTGTTTATTATGGGTACGGCTCGTCACGAGTCAAGGCGTATCGACAACCAGCTCCGCGGCCGTGCGGGACGTCAGGGCGACCCCGGCGCAAGCCGTTTCTATCTGTCCGCCGACGACGAGCTGCTGCGCATTTTCGCGGGCGACAGGCTTTCCAAGATCATGGAAACGCTGAAAGTTCCCGAAAACGAGCCGATCGAAAACAAAATGCTCACTAACGTTATACAGAGCGCACAGGAAAAAGTTGAGGAGAGGAACTTCGGCATTCGTAAGAACGTTCTGCAGTTTGACGATGTTATGAACCGTCAGCGCGAGATAATATACGGACAGCGCGATCAGGTCCTTGACGGAGAAAACCTCAGAGATACTATTGTAAAGATGGTTGATGATGTTGTCGCTTCGGCGGTTGATCATTATCTGTGCGGTGAGGAAAAGGAGAACTGGAACCTTGACGGGCTGCGTGAATATTTAAGAGGCTGGTTCCTCGACGAAAAAACGGAGAAGGAACTTGAGTTTGACGACGAAACGTTTGGTCGTCTTGAGAAAGAGTATCTGGTAAACAAGCTCACCGAGATGGGCAGAAAGCTGTATGAAGAAAACGAGAAGCTCATTCCCGAGGAAACTATGCGTGAGATCGAGCGCGTATATCTGCTCAAGAATGTTGACCGTTATTGGATGGATCACATTGACGCAATGGAGGAGCTGAAACGCGGCATTCGTCTGAGAGCGTACGGTCAGCATGACCCTGTCGTAGAGTACAGGCTTGAGGGCTTTGATATGTTTGACGCTATGATTGGCTCTATCCGTGAGGACACTGTCAGAATGCTGCTCGTCATTCCCAAGAAGATCCATGAAAAGATGGAGGAACAGCAGAAAATGCGCGAGCTTGCGATGAAGCGCGCGGCAGAGGGGCGCGCCCGTGCGGCGGCGACGGCTCAGGCCGCCGTAATGGCGGCACAGGCACAGACACAGATGCTTTCCGCGTCCGAACCGACAGCCGGAGGGAAAAAGACCGTGGACAACGAAAATGCTGTTAAAACCTTTGCCGAAAAGTATACGAAACGCGAGCAGATAGCCAACCCCACAATGACAAACGCCGACGGCTCACTGCCCCGCTCGAAAACCGTTATCAAGACCGCAAAGCAAAAAATCGGCAGAAACGACCCCTGCCCCTGTGGAAGCGGTAAGAAATATAAAAAATGCTGCGGTAAAGACCTGTAATACGGTCTAATATCCCCGCCGCCAATGACCTGCCGTGTGCTAATCAAGTACTAACTTCTTGCGCGGCACATAATAAACCTTTATCAGTGCCGAAGTTTTTCGCCGCATGGCGAAAAACGACTTCGCGGTCGAGTGCCTCGACACGCAAGTCGCGGTCGAGTGCCTCGACACGCAAGTCGCGGTCGAGTGCCTCGACACGCAAGACGCGTAATCGCTCGCTTGCGCTCGCTC
>CAYLOD010000030.1:4087-18434 GCA_964385235.1 uncultured Clostridium sp. | reverse complement strand
AATTATAATAAGGAAGGCTATGATGAAACGCATCATTGGACCGAGTGTTCATGCGGCGCAAGGATAAATTATGAGGAACATGACTTTAATTATGTACCTGATGCAGACGGACATAAGGGAATATGCTCAGTTTGCGGATATGAGGGAAAAACCGAAAGTCATGTTGCCGAAAAAGATGACGGAAACTGCGAAACACCGGTACTGTGTACAGCGTGCGGAGCGACAGTAAAGGAAGCTCAACAACACAGCTTTGGCGGAGATTATGTAGCCGACGAAAACGGACATTGGCTTGTTTGTCAAAATGAGAACTGTAATGCGAAGGGAGAAAAGCAGCCGCACAAAGGCGGACATGCGAGCTGCGCCGCTCTCGGCGTATGTGAGGTCTGCGGAGCAAGCTATGGTACGCTCAATCCCGACAGACATATCGGAGAAACCGAGTTAAAAGGATTTATCGAGGCAACGGAGGAAAGTGAAGGATACACAGGAGATACCTATTGTGTTGACTGCGGAGAACTTATAGCAAAGGGAAATGTCATACCCAAGAAGCACAGTAATGTCCTTACCGACAGCAACAGCGGCATTTCGGCTGTTTACCCCGATGATAAGGCTGAATATTATGATCATATCAGTCTTATAGTTGATAAGCTTGATGAATCAGATGATCAGTATGCATCGGTAAATGACAAGATGAGCGAGATGTACACGGATTTCGTTCTGTTTGATATTTTCCTGATTGATGATGTTACAGAAGAGAGTGTACAGCCTGATGGAAATATAACAGTCAGGGTACCTGTGCCACAGGGCTGGAATGCTGCGGAAACTGCAATATACCATATCGAAGATGACGGAACAGTCAAAGATATGGGTGCGGTCGCAAGTGATGACGGGCTTTATGTAAGCTTTGAAACCAATCATTTCAGCATATTTGTTCTTGCAAATAAGGCGTCTGAGATAATCAACGAATCCTCAGCGCCCAATGATAATCAGGAACCGAGTGACAATCAGGAACCGAGTGACAATCAGGAACCGAGTGACAATCAGGAACCGAGTGATAATCAGGAACCGAACAACAGTCAGACTCCCAACAGTGAATACTCCGGCGGCGATAATGTACAAACCGGAGATACACGTTCGGCTGACGCATTGATTATGGTTCTTGTTATCAGCGCGGCGGCTGCGGCGATTTTGATAATTGAAAGGAAAAAAAGAACCAAAAAAGCTGAATAAATAATAATACGGCGGAGGGATTTGATTATCCCTCCGCCGATATTTTTTAATAAGGGTCTTGACAGGTAATTCATCGCTGTTTTGCCTTTTCGCTATCGGAATCAGCCAAACTTTGCCGCAGATATTCCCGACAGACTGCTGTCAGACTTCAGGCGTCATACCCCGCGCCGGAGAGCAGTTCGGCAAACCCGCCACCGATTTCTCCCACTTGACCAAAAGGTAAGCAGGCTTATCTTTCGTAAGTTTATACAGTTCGCGACGCGCTCTGTCTTGATACTGACCGCTCCACGGACAGTGCCGGAACTATACATGGTTTCGCTGCTCGGATCAATAAGAATATTCACATCAGGGCACGTTTTTGAAGCGCAGACTGTTTAAACCGCGCTTTAAAAAGGCTGTATCATGGATACAGCCTCATTTATTTGCTCTTTAACAGTGTTAAAAACGCGTCTGAAATTAAAAAAATAAACATAAAAACAATAAATAAGCAATATTTTCTTGACATTTGAATAAAGGCGTATTATAAATAGTATAGTTGGAAAAATAAAATGTTCAGTTACTTAATATGATTACACAGGTTCACTTTATAAATAAAATCATTGTTTTATTATTAAATAGATTAGAACCGCTATGTTTTTTCATATGGGATTACGAGGGGAATATGATAAAATGACTGCTCATTATAAGACGCGCTTAAATGACAGGACAAGCCCCTTATTTAAGGAGGAAATATAAAATGGAAAAAATCATACAAACTGCGGGCAGAAAGCAACTCGGCGATTTTGCGCCCGACTTTGCGCACTTTAACGACGACGTCCTTTTCGGAGAGAACTGGAACAATCAGGATATTGACTTAAAGACGCGCTGTATAATTACCGTGGTGGCGCTGATGTCGTCGGGTATGACAGACAGCTCCCTTGTCTACCATCTGCAAAACGCAAGGGAACACGGCGTGACGAAAGCGGAGATCGCCGCCATTGTAACCCATGTGGCGTTTTACGTCGGCTGGCCCAAGGCGTGGGCAGTGTTCAATCTGGCAAAGACCGTGTGGACTGATGACGCTTCCGCTGAGGACGCAAAGGCGGCTCATGCGGCGTCCATGGTGTTCCCCATAGGCGCGCCGAACGACGGCTTTGCACAGTATTTTACGGGACAGAGCTATCTCGCTCCCGTTTCCACATCTCAGGTCGGCGTTTTCAATGTGACATTTGAGCCGGGCTGTCGGAACAACTGGCATATTCACCACGCCGACAAGGGCGGCGGACAGATACTTGTATGCGTGGCGGGGCGCGGTTATTATCGGGAGTGGGGCAAAGAGGCTGTCGAGATGAAGCCCGGCGACTGCATAAACATTCCCGCAAATGTAAAGCACTGGCACGGCGCCGCGCCGAATAGCTGGTTCAGCCATTTGGCGGTCGAGGTACCCGGAGAGAACAGCTCAAATGAATGGCTTGAGCCTGTCGATGATGAGCAATACGGAAATTTAAAATGATAATGCGGGTTCACGGGCGGTGAAAGCGGCGCGAGTTTGTCTATGACGATTTGCGGCTGCTATGACAGTATAGCTGCTGCGTTCGGCTGTATTGATATTTCCTCGGGGGATATGGAAAAGCTGCCGAATGTTCTTGACAGCAGTAAGAATCCTTATATCAAGACGCAATAAAGAGGAATATATGAATAATAAAAGATTGATTATAAGTATTATACTTACTGTTTGTATTTTACTGTTGGGCTTTGAGATAACGTTTGTTGCGAGCAAGATTATTACAGAACCGTCAGCGGAAATTTCCGAAAGCACAGACAAACATTCCAATTCCGAAAAAGAGTCCGGCAAGGATATATACTCAAGGAAAAGCGATAAAAAACCTGTCAGCAAAAGTGATAAAGAAATCTCGGAGGATACTCAGACAAAAGACACTGCAAAAGAGGACGAAAGTTCACAAGACGAGAAACTGTCCCCGGAATCCGAGGAGCCGGTGTCAGATGAACCCTCGTCGGTGCCGGAGTCTGAAAAACCCCCTGAACCGTCGGCATCATCAGTAGAAAGCGCCGGGCATAATCCCGGTTTCTTATCCTCTTTGGAAAGCGCGGGATATTCTGTTGACGATTTGACACAGCTTAGCTGCAAGCAGCTTATTACCGTTAATTCTACGTGGAATACCGCCGCTGTTTCATTTTACGAGATGAATGACGGGGTATGGGAGGAGGACTATGAGCTGACAACAAACGGATATGTAGGGAGTATGGGTGTAAGCAGAAGTTCCCGGGAGGGAAGCTGTGAAACGCCGTTTGGCTTGTATGGGGTCGGAGATGCGTTTTACATAGATAATAAGCCGGAAACATCTCTCGATACATTTCAGGTGACGGAGGACACCTATTGGGTGGACGATCCGAATTCTGAATTCTATAATAAGCGTGTTGAAGGCACACAAGAAAAGGATTGGAACAGCGCGGAGCATATGATAGAGTATTATCAAAGCTATCGTTACGGCTTTGTTATTGAATTTAACACACAGAATATAATTCCCGGAAAGGGTTCGGCGATTTTTTTCCATATCAGCCGGAATCCTACTGCCGGATGTGTCGGTGTGTCTGATACTATGATGCTTGAGTACTTGAAAAAGCTTGACAATAACCTTAATCCTTATATTTTGATACAGTAAAACAGCACAAGCAAAAGCTCCCCGCTTCCGATACGGAAGTGGGGAGCTTATATTTTACACTCAAGGCAAGTGCAGCTCAGGCAATATGTTCCACCCGATCTCTTATACGGCGGGGCGAAGCCCGACGGGTGTCATTACTCACGCAGTTTACGCTGCGCTTGACAAGCCCTTATTGAATAAATGTGATATTATAACGAGAGCGGTTAAAATTTTCCCGTCTTAACGGCGTTTATTCGGTCATGTTTCAAAGCAAAGCTCACACCGGCTTTGTACGGAAGTTTCCTGAAAATATTTTTCCTCCATGGGAATCCAGCGCTCTGCAAAAATCGGCACGGATTCGCCGTTTCTTTCTATAAGCCTGCATAGCTGCCTTTCGGGGTCAACAGTCAAAAAGATATGGAGATCATACTTCTGCCAGAGAGCGGGGTGACAACTGTATGAACCCTCGACGACCGCAAAGGAAGATACAGTTTCAGTGACAGGCGGCAGCAGCTTTTGCTCATGGCAGTCAAACGGACGATATGTGACTTTCGGCACGCCTTTTCTGAGCGGATCCAGAATTTCTTCCGCTATTCGCTCGTAATCCACATTCCAACACGCTTTCGTATGACGCGCATCAGCGCGCGGAAAATAATCGTCCGTGTGAAATACCGCACAGCCCAGCCTCTCGCGCAGCCTTTCCGCCAGCGTCGTCTTGCCTGAGGCGCATCGCCCGTCGATCGCTATGATGTACCGCACGTCATTCGGCACAGACAGAGGTACCCTCTCTATAATCCTCCGAATGATTGAATCCATATCAATCGTCATCGGATATTTGCACCTTTCTGTTTTCTCTGCGAAATTTTACAAGCCCTGTGCGGTTAAGCGCCACCATTACAGCCGGTATCAAAATCAACTGCAAAATTATGCCCGGAATTGAATTTAGCAGCGCGCCCGCAATAAACGCCTCCCAAGTGAAAGCGCTGCCGCCGATTCCCAGCAGCACTACCTCGGCTACGCCCCAAACAATACGCCCCGCAATCATGGCTGCCAAAAGGCTGCGGTACAGGGCCATTACACATTGCCAGCGTGAGCGGGAATACAAAAATCCCGCTACCATTCCGTATGTCAAAAGCTCTAACGCCATCGCCAAGGCGTTCGGGTAGAATGGCGGCATACCAAACAGCAAGGAGCGCAGCAGCGGCAAAATGAACCCTACCGCCGCCCCGTACTGCCAGCCGCAGATCAGGCCGCAAAGGAACACGGGTATGTGCATTGGCAGAAGCATATTTCCTATTTGCTGAATCTGCCCTGTCAAAAACGGAAGTATAACTCCAATCGCGATAAACATTGCCGAAAGTGTGAGGTTTTTAACATTTTTATTCATAATTATCCCTGTCAATCATATATTTCTTTAAGTGTATAAGTATGGCTGCCGGTAACGCCGGCTGTCCCCGATATGGGGCAGAATGCGGTACTCCGTAAAAATCTTCCGAGGTTATTTACCGTAATGCTCCGCGACCTTTTTCAGATTTTCGATAATGGGGAGATGCTGCGGGCAGACGCCCTCACATTGACCGCAGCCGATGCAGTCGGACGCCTTGCCGTATTTCCCGTTAAGGATCTCATAATTCGAGTAATTGACCGTCCAGCCCTTTTCCTCCAGTTTCTCGCGCATGTCCTCATTGTAAAGAGAAAAATACTGCGGAATGGCAATGTGCATCGGGCAGCCCTCCGTGCAGTAGGAGCAGCCTGTACAGGGAACGGCGATCTGACTGTTTATGATGTCAGCCGCCTTAAAGCAGAGAGATTTTTCCTCCTCGGTTAATGGTGTAAAATTATCCATATTGTTAAGATTATCTTCCATTTGCTCGATATTTGACATTCCGGAAAGCACTACCATAACACCGGGCAGACTTGCGGCAAAACGTATCGCCCAGCTCGGAATACTCCTGTCCGGGTCGTGCGCCTTAAAGAGCTGACGCGCCTCCTGCGGAATATTCGCCAGCGTTCCGCCCTTGACGGGCTCCATGACAATTACCGGCTTATTATGTTTTCTCGCCGTTTCATAGCAGGCGCGGGAATGTATCCACGGGCTTTCCCAGTCGAGGTAGTTGATTTGAAGCTGTACAAACTCCATTTCAGGGTGCTTTGTCAAGATCTCGTCCAAAAGCTCGGGCGTGTCGTGGAAAGAAAAGCCCGCGTGCTTTACAAGTCCCCGCGCTTTCTTATCGAGCAGCCAGTTAAAGCAGTCAAACCGCTCGTATTTCGGATACATTGCCGACTCTATCCCATGTAGCAGATAGTAGTCGAAATATCCCGCTCCTGTCTTTTTGAGCTGTGCGTTAAACACCTTGTCCCTGTCCTCCATAGAGTTAAAAAACTCTGCATGGAGCTTCGTCGCGAGCGTAAAGCTGTCACGCGGGTATCTGTCCACAAGCGCTTCCTTTGCGGTGCTTTCGCTTGCAAATCCGTTGTACATCCACGCCGTGTCAAAGTATGTAAACCCTTTTTCCATAAACAGGTCAACCATTCGTTTGACATACTCTACGTCTACATCGGAGGCACTGCTCTTGTCCGTCTGAGGCAGCCGCATCAGTCCGAATCCTAATTTTTTCATGTTTCTTCCGCCTTTCCGAGAGAAATGGATTTAATTGTAATTACAGTTTTCCGTCGTTTCTGTTCATGTTTATTTCGTTGCCGTTTACTGTGGAAATCTTCGCGCCGTTCAGTACAGAAATTTTCATTCTGCCGCTATGCCGCTTTAGTTATATCGGCATCTCCGTTTCCGAGGAGCTTCTCCATGCTGTCCGCCGTCACAAAAAGTCAGGGTCTGGAAGCGGTTCACTCTCGGCTTATACTTAATTATAGTACGCCGGATCACGAATAGCAAATACTTATGAAGTATGTTTCACTATGCCCTGAGTTATAACCACTGCTGATGCCCCGTCTTTAAGGCGGCGGAAAACATCTTTCGCTCTGTGGAAAATCGGGTTCAGCTGAAGCTCAAAATAGCTTTGCAGTTCTGACGGATTGCTGACGCTGCGCTTAAATTTTTTACAGTAAGAGTTTGTATTTTTTCTTGAACTGCTGTAAAATAAATATGAACACAATAAGGGGGAAAACGGCCTATGAGAACAAATATTGCGGGACGGCAATTTGACGGGGAGCGCGCCCTCTATCATTCCCAACACGCTGATATTACAGACTGCGTATTTGCCGGACCTGCTGACGGAGAGTCCGCACTGAAGGAATCGAGAGATATTGCCGTTTCCCGCTGTTATTTTTCGCTGCGCTACCCTCTCTGGCATATAGAAGGCTTTTCACTTGCCGACTCTGACATGGATGAGCTGACCCGAGCCGCGATTTGGTACAGCCGTCATGGGAAAATCACAAATTGCAGACTTCATGGTATTAAAGCCGTGCGGGAATGCTCCGATATAGAAATTGCAGATACTGATATTGTTTCCGAGGAATTTGGCTGGAAATCTGACGGAATCACTTTAAAAAATGTTGACGTTACAAGCGGCTATCTGTTTCTTGACAGCAGAAATATCCGCTTAGATCATGTGCGCATGGCAGGCAAGTATTCATTCCAGTATGTCGAGAATATGGAGATCAGCAATTCCGAGCTTGATACAAAGGACGCCTTTTGGCACAGCAAAAATGTGACGGTGCGAAATTCCGAGGTAAAGGGAGAATATCTCGGTTGGTTCTCCGATGGGCTAACGCTGATCGGCTGCAAAATTATCGGCACACAGCCCCTGTGTTACTGCAAAAATCTTACGCTTAAGGACTGCGAGACGGAGGGCTGCGATCTGTCCTTTGAGTATTCTGACGTCAAGGCTGATATACGCGGTCATATTGACTCTGTAAAGAATCCGAAATCGGGAACGATCACAGTGGACAGCGTGGGAGAGATAATCACAGACAATCCGGTAATGCAGTGCACGGGAAAGGTGATCCTCCGCCCCCGAAAGGAGATTACATAATAAACAATAAACCCATGTAAAAAGAGCTGTGAAACTTAAGCGAAAATTAGCGAATCCCCGTAACTTTTGGAAATTCGCTGTTAAAAAGCAGGCAGCTGCGGATATGCTGCTGCCTGCGCGTTTTTTCATTTTTTCTCTTTGACAGACTGCTGACAAAACGTCAATTTAATTATTCAAGAGGATTTGTTTTATTTCTTCAACATCATTTGCAATACCGATCGTTCGAGCGGAAATCGTTTCTCCCGCATGAAAGCCGAATCCATATGTGACCGCGATAAAATCAATCCCTGCTGTCTGAGCCCCTTTTGCGTCATATATACTGTCGCCTATCAGAACAGAATCTCGTCCCTCAATCTTGAGGGATTCCATACATTTTTGCAATATTTCAGCCTTACTCATTGGATTTTGCGCTTCCGCCCCCACGATAAGGCTGAACAGTCCGCCAAAATATTCTCTTGCAATCATGTCTGCCGTATGCTGTGCTTTCAACGTCGCCACCGCTAATAATATACCGTTTTCCCGCAGATTTTGAAGAAGTTCCGGTATTCCGCGGTATACTTTCAGTTCGCGATACCCTTGTTTCATAGCATATTCTTTGTGAAAGGAAACCGCCTTTTTAAGAGCTGTCCCCGAAAGGCCGAAGTTTTTGGCATAGGATTCTTCCATAGGCGGACCTACATGCGAAAGCATCTGCTCATGCGTGATTTCGGGAAGATTCATCATTTTTTGCGTATAGCGAATGCTGTTGAATATGCCCTCAGATGTATCGGCAAGTGTGCCGTCCATATCGAAAATTGCGAGTTTTTTCACTGATTTTCACCGCTGTTATAAATGGTTGGCGTCAGAAAAGACAGATCCAGGTTCTGCTTGAGTTTTGAAAAATACTCGATAACGGCTTTGTTTATTTTTTCTCGTCTTTGATTTTCCATATTCATGTTTAATTTCCTGTCAAAATAATATTCCCCGTCGGATGTTTTGAATCCATCAAAACCCGCAAGACAGAGTTCTTTTATTCCCGCCTTTTTCAGAACATTTATCAGCATAAGACCGGCATTATCGGATATAACCTCCTCCTCGTTTAAATAAGAGGAATAATTCACCGCGTGGTGTGTGGATATATTTGAAGTGCAAATCAGTTTTTCGCCCAGTTTTTGCGCCGCGTCTTCGAGCCCGTTAAATCTTTTCAAATTACTTATGAAGACAAAATCAAAGGGAAAATCAGAGGGAATGTGATTGATGGCAAATATAAGAGGATTATATTCCGCGATGAATTTTTGTATTTTGTCCTTATAATCAGCAAGGCTCATTCCCGGTGCAAGAATAAGAATCTTTCTGTCCGCGCATGCAGTCTTTATTTTTTGAATCATTTCACTGTCGTCTATATTGTGCTGCTGATACTCCCGATACAATTTCAATATCAACTTTTCATCGTAGATACGCGACTTTTCTTCCGGAATGCTTTTCATGATTGTATTGATGTCACGAATACAAAGTGTCTGCATATTCATAAGAAATGTAGCGTAGTTCGGATGGCAGTTGTTAACGGCCGCAAGGTAGTATGATGCGGCGTAACCCCATGGCTTTTCTGTGTAAATAGGCATAATGTATTCGTCCATGATCTCAAGGATCGGGATAATTTCATATTTTTTTTCAATGTTTTCGTTGATATACTGCGTAATCAGTTCCGTACAGAGATTTCCTGCTCCGCGCCCCATGCCGAAAACGGAGGAATCAATGTAGAGATTCCTATTATGATTGATTTCAATAAGAGCTTGCGCGTTTGAAAAAGAGAGCTGCAAATTATTATGAGAGTGAAATCCGATTGGGACATCTTTCCTTAAATTGTTATCAATAATATAAAAAAAACGAATTACTTCGTTCTTTCGCATAACTCCGTAAGTATCCACAATATAAAACGCATAGACATTTAGTTTGTTAGCCTTCTCGATTAGTTCAATCAGTTCTCTGTCTGAATAATCGGTCAGCGATGCGGGCTGTAAATATAGATCGTAGCCTTTTTGAGAAATTTCCTTACAAATTTCCAAGGCTTCGTTCATATAAGTCTTTTTAAAACAATAGCGGATTCCCTTTATCGCGCCGCCGTTATATTGCGGAAGACGGCTTACGTTGTACTTTCCGTGCATAATCATGAGAAGATAATTAGTGCCTTTGTTTTTAATCATCTTTTCTGCTGATTCAACATTTTGAAACACAGTGTAATCTTCCGGGTAATTTGCTTTTGTGTCATCAAGAAATCCAAGCTCAATTAAATCAATAAAAGCTTCCTGAAGCAATTTTGCTACATTTTGTATACATTTTTTGCTAAAGCTCCACTCGTTTATATAGCCGCCATCACGCAACGTGCAATCCAAAATCCGGATATTCATTTCTCCACCTTCATACTTTATGATGTCGTCAGTTATTCCAATATACTTTTCCTATACATTCGGCAATTTTAAGATCTTCCTCCGTATTAATATCTACCGCTTCAAATTTATTGACAATATGAATATACGGGTTCGCGCCAATTCTGCACTTATACTTTTTCAACGCCTGTGCGGATATACCATACAGACCCGTTGATTCCTCCAATACCGGTTCCAAATCCTGAGTTCTGGGCAGAATACACGGACGATAGTTAACAGGGCAGCCATGAATCCAAAAAAAGCCGTGATTTTCGGTTGCTGTGAAGCAGGAGTCATAATGTTCGGATGTTACCAGAGCCTCATAACATTTTTTTATTGAATCCGGCTGAAGAAACGGAGCAGTTGCAAAGGCTTGAAAATAAAAATCAAAGGACGGAAACAATTCATAGTGATGCCATAAAAGGTCATTTCCGTTTGCCGTATTCTCTGCGAATTTACTTTCACGCTTTATATAATGAAAGCCGTTTCTTTTTGCATATTCCGCAATTTCTTCACTATTTGTATCAATAAATATTTCATCAAATACTTTGGCGGAGGCAGTATGCTCACATATATACTCATACAATTTCTTGCCATTCAATAGTCTGAGATTTTTTCCGGGAACGCGTTCGGAATTTCCTTTGATTGGTATAAAACACGCTGTTTTCATATGTTTTCCTCCAAATATGTTGTATCTTTATGCACATCGATAATCACGCCCGTAAAACATTTCAGGCTATTATTTCCACCGCTTGCTTTGCATCGGTTTGCTTATGGTACTGTTATAAAAACGGTGACGGATTAGCCTCGCGGGATTTCCGCCCGCAATAGCATAGGGGCGGCACGTCCTTTGTCATCGCAGCGCCCGGGAAAACAGTCAAGCCATCGCCCACCGTCTGAATTTCGCAAAATAGGGTATTTTGCGAAAAATCTACGGAAGTATCCGATTCTATTCAGTTTTCAAGATGCTTTATGACGGTCTTTTGACGTTTTCTGACGGCTATGCGGCTTTAATTAAATCCATACAGGCGCGCTTTCGTGCCATTGACGTGTGCACATATCTGTTCAGCGTAATTCCCACAGAACTGTGCCCCAGCAGTTCCGAAAGCGTTTTTACATCAAATCCCAACGCAACACAATTTGTCGCGAACAAATGCCGCAGACTGTGAAAATGCACAGACGGCAAATTCTCGTTTTTCAGAATTTTCGCAAAACGGTACTGCACAGTACGCGGTTCAATGGGCTTTTCCGTTCCCGAAAGCACATAATAATCCTCAGAATTTCTAAATTTTTTCATCATTTTCATAACGCATTCCGGAATCGGGATTTCCCGCATAGAACTTTCGCTTTTTGGTCCTGAAAGAATGAGCTTTGTCTTTTTTGCGCCGTTTTTGGTCTTAATGCGTTGCAACGTATGCCTGACGGTCAAAGTCCGTTTTTCAAAATCAATATCCTGCCATTTCAGCGCGCAGAGTTCGCCGATTCGAAGCCCCATGTGCAGGGAAATGGAAACGCCGAGCGTAGTCAGATTTTGGTTTATTCCGATATATCGCTCCAAAGACCGTTGTTCTCCCTCTGACAATATTCTGATTTGGGGTTTTGTTTTTTTCGGCACAGCGACACTTTCAATCGCGTTTTGGATATGATATTCACGGCTTGCGTAGCGGAAAACAGATTTTAAAAGCACGATAATATCCGCGACATAGCGCACGGAAAGCCCGTGTTTGAGTTTTTCCTCTATGAAAGCGCAGACATCTTTCGACCGCAGCGCACAGCACGGTCTGTTCCCGAAGGCGGGTATCAGGTGCTTTTCGATTTTCATGCGATAATTCGCGACTGTTGATGCTTTGAGTCGTGCCGAAACCGCGCAAAACCACCCGCTAATCAATTCGCTAACCGTCATTTCCGTTACTGTGTAAATATCCCCGCTGTTTTCACGCGAAATCATTGCTTTTCGCTCGGCTTCTTCACGGGTATGACCGTAAAAGGAGCGTTTGATACGCCTGCCGCTCTCGTCCTTTCCCAAAGTAATTCTGCATTCCCAGCGTCCGTCCTTGCGATAATAAGTACTCTCACTGTGCATATTTATGTCCTCCCTATGAATTTTAACTGTTTTTTGTGAATTTTGATGAAATTTAAGACAGTCAAATAGATTTTAGGTTTAAGGTTGATTTTTGCCCGATTTTTAGCTATAATATATTTTATAAAGTGGTGGTAACGGTTTTTTCTTCCCTATTATAAACCATTGTTATAAACAATCGTTCTTTTTCGCAAAATACCCTATTTTGCGAAGTTTAAAATGAGTATGCAGATACTTTGTAAATAATTTGAAAAAACAAAGACTGCCTGCGAGGACAGAAAGGTTCTCGTTTCTTTACCGGGGATAAGTCTTGATGATTATAAAGACAAAATACAAGAAGGGAATTTAAATAATGAAAGTATCAGGAAGTATATTAGCGGTTCACTCAAATTATTTTGAATATGCGAAAATGCTGAAGTATGCACAGGTCGATTACCTTCATATAGACATTTTTCAAGATGAAAAAGATTTTGCGCTAAATGATATTTTAAACTTCGACAGCTCATTTTTGCCGCTTGATGTACATTTGATTTTTAACGAAGTTACTGACGGGCAAATCGATGTACTTAACAAAGCAAACGTGCATTACTTGAGCGTACAATATGAAAATTTAAATGATAAGTGTGATATAAAACGTATTGCGGAAAGATTTAACGGAAATTTTGGGGTTGCAATAACATCAAAAACTCCGGTAAATATTGTTGATGAGTATTTGGATAACATAAGTCATGTTTTACTGATGTGCAGCGAACCGGGAATATCAGGAGCTAAATTTGATGACTCTAACTATGAAAGAATCAAGCTTTTGCATGACAGATACCCGTCATTGAGCCTTTTTGCCGACGGGGGAGTAAATAATATAATCGGTAAAAAGATGGAAAAGCTGGGCGTAGAAATGGTTGTATCGGGATCATATCTGTGCAAGGATATGCAGCAGCTTGGAAATAACACATACAGATTAAAATATATGGATGAACAAAGCGTAAATGTGACCAGAGTTATGATAAAGGCTAATTTTCTTCCCATTATTGATCTTGATGCTTCATTTATGGATATTATAAATGTTATGAACCATTACAGACTTGGTTTGGTAATGCCTGTAGAGAATGGCGAGCTTCGCGGCGTAATTACTGACGGAGATATTCGGAGAGGCTATATTCGCTTTGGAGAAGAAATATTCAGAAAAAAGGCTATAGATCTTATCAATAGCGATCCGTTTACGGTAGACAGCAGTAAAAGCGTTGAAGATATATTTTCCGAGCTGCTTACAATGCGCAAGGGAATAGATGTTGTCCCTGTTATAGAAAACGGACAGCTTATAGGCGCGGTAGATCTCAGAATCGGAATATGAGGAGGAAAATCATGAGTAAAATAATAGCATTTGTTCCCGCCAGAGGCGGTTCAACAAGAGTTCCCGGGAAAAATCTTAAAAACATCGGAAATCTGCCAATGTTTCTGAGAGCTTGTTATAATTTACATCAGGTCATTTCAAAAGAGAATATAGTTGTAGATTCCGATGATGAAAAAATTTTGTGTTTGGCAAAGCAGCACGGATTCTCCACACTCAGAAGACCTGATGATCTCGCGAGCAACGCTACGGACGGTAACGCGTTCTTCCGTTGGGAAACTTCAAATTATCCTGACGCTGATGTATACATTCAACATCTGCCGCCTATGCCGTTTCTGTCAAAAGAAACCTTGAACGCGGGGATAACGGCCGTTACAAAAGACGGATTTGATTCCATAGTATGTGTAGGAAAAGAGCATTACTATCTTTGGGATGAGGATAAGAATATACCATTGTACGATGTCGCTCATATTCCCAACAGCTTTAATTTAAGAGAAACTGTTTTTGAAACAATGGGTTTTTATGTTATAAGTCGTTCGGCTCATTTAAAAAACGGGTTGCGAATAGGTGAAAAATACAAGATGATTTCTGTAAATAAATTTGCAAACGGCGAGGGCGCGTATAAAATCACATATTCAAGCTCCAATCCCTCG
>CAYLOD010000030.1:0-3987 GCA_964385235.1 uncultured Clostridium sp. | reverse complement strand
AACGGCGAAAAAGACCGGCACCGCTGTCGTAACCGCCACAACATACAACGGCAAGAAGGTATCTTGCACTGTCACCGTCAAGAAAGCCCCCACAAAAGTAAATTTAAACAAAACGAGCCTCACGCTCGGCGTGGGTGAAACATTTGACCTCAACAGTTCATTTGCAAACGGCGAGGGCGCGTATAAAATCACATATTCAAGCTCCAATCCCTCGATAGCGACAGCCGCGGCGGCGGGCGGTCTTGTAACGGCGAAAAAGACCGGCACCGCTGTCGTAACCGCCACAACATACAACGGCAAGGAGGCATCATGTACAGTTACTGTCAAGAAAGCCCCCACAAAGGTAGAATTAAGCAAAACGAGCCTCACGCTTGGCGTGGGTGAAACATTTGACTTTAACAAACTGCTTTTAAATGACGGTGGAGCCTATAATGTTACATACAAAAGCTCAAATCCCGAAGTAGTTTCCGCGAACGGCGGAATGATAACCGCTGAAAAGCAGGGCAAAGCCGTCATAACCGCTTCGGTTTACAACGGCGAAAAGGCGTCATGCACAGTTACCGTCAAGGAAGCTCCCACAAAAGTTAATTTAAACAAGACGAGCCTTACGCTCGGCGTCGGTGAAACATTCGACCTCAACAGTTCATTTGAAAACGGCGAGGGCGCGTATAAAATCACATATTCAAGCTCCGATCCCTCAATAGCGACAGCCGCGGCGTCGGGCGGTCTTGTAACGGCGATAAATGCCGGCACTGCTACCATTACGGCGACCGCTTATAACGGCAAGGAGGCATCATGCACAGTTACCGTCATGAAAGCCCCCACAAAAGTAAGTTTAAACAAGACGAGTCTTACGCTCGGCGTGGGTGAAACATTTTACCTGAACAGCTCGTTCACAAACGGCGAAGGTGCGTACCAAATTACATATTCAAGTTCCGATTCCTCGATAGCAATAGTTGCGGCGGCGGACGGTCTTGTAACGGCGAAAAAGGTCGGAACCGCTGTCGTAACAGTCACAACATACAACGGCGAAAAGGCGTCATGCGCAGTTACCGTCAAGAAAGCCCCCACAAAGGTAAAATTAAACACAACGAGCCTTACGCTCGGCGTCGGTGAAACATATGATCTCAACAGCTCACTTGCAAACGGTGAAGGTGCGCACAAAATCACATATTCAAGCTCCAATCCCTCGACAGCAGTAGTTGCGGCGGCGGGCGGTCTTGTAACAGCGAAAAATGTCGGCACAACGACTGTTACGGCAACCACTTACAATGGTAAAAAAGTCACCTGCTCAATTACCGTTAAAAAAGCTCCGACAAATATATATTTAAATAAAACGAGATTGGTGCTGAATGTCGGCGAAAAATATGACCTCAACTGCTCGTTCCCGAGCGGCGAGGCAGCTCATTATGTAGCATATACGAGCGCCGGTTCCGCTATAGCTTCCGTTGAAAAGGCGGGCGGTATGGTAACGGCGAAAAATATCGGCACAACGACTGTTACGGCGACCACTTATAACGGCAAAAAGGCAACTTGCTCCATTACCGTAAAAATTTTTAAAGAAAAATGTATTGACGTATCGACATGGAACGGTAATATCGACTGGAATGAGGTCGTAAAATCCGGCATTAAGTACGCCATGATACGCTCGTCGTTCGGCATAGAGTATCCGAATCAGGTTGACAACAAATTTGTGCGGAACATCACGAACGCAACAAAGGCAGGAGTGAAGTGCGGAGTATATCATTACAGCTACGCGAAATCCGTCGAAGACGCGACAAAAGAGGCTGAGTTCTGCCTTAAAACGATAAAGGGGTACAATATAACATTGCCCGTCGCCTTTGACATTGAGGATGACAGTCAAACCTCGCTTGGCAAGGACACGCTGACAAATATTGTTATCGCGTTCTGCGACACGATAAAAGCGGCGGGATATACCCCCATGCTCTACACCAACTCAACATGGTTGAACAATTATCTATACAAGGATAAACTGATGGGCAGGTATGACATATGGCTTGCACAGTGGCAGGTTTCAAGTCCGTCCTACGACTGCGCCATGTGGCAGTATTCAAACAGCGGGACGGTACCCGGCATTTTGGGCGAGGTTGACTTGGACTATATCTACAAAGATTATACAGGTCAAGGTGAAGTCAGCAGTATGGCAAACACTGTTAAAGTCATAAACAATACCTCGTATATACGATCACAGCCATATGTTGACGGTTACGGCGTTAAGGACGTCAAACTCTCCAAACTCAATGCCGGCGCAACTGTCACTTGGCTGTCCGGCGACGGCATTAGTAAGGTTAAATATGGCAAATGTAACAGGTCATATCCAAAACAGCCGCATTGACAAAAATGGTATATCAACTTGGCGGCAGGCGGCTATAACCGGCATTTCCTTATATGACAAACCCGACGGAAAAATAGCCGGGGTTTTGCCGTCAGGCTCAAAGCTGACAGTGATATTACAGATAGTCAGCGGGAAATATAAATGGCGAACTTGTATTTTGCCCGGCAATAAAAATAAGTTTTGTCCGGACATCTTGTATAAAGCTTGTGAGTAAATGTATAAAGTGATGTGAAAAATATTGGCTCCTCTGCCGGCGACATGGCGCTTGAAATACACTTGGATAATTAATTTTATTCTCGTTATGACGCCGGAACGGCTGCTATATCTTTTGAATGATAACAATGACTTGCGTGTGGATTACCTTTTTATCGATGAGGCTTATAAAATGACCGGAAGAAACAGCCGTGCGCCCTTCTATTATTCCGTTGTGGACGAACTGTGCAGACGTGATCCAAAGCCGCATTTTATTTTTGCTTCACCGAATATTCCTAATCCGCAGGAATTCCTGCGCCTTATTGCTACAGGACAATATGGCAGGCGGAATGCTGTTGCATCAACATATTCTCCGGTTGCGCAATTTAAATTCCTCGTGAATTTGAAAAGCGGCCAAATTATAATATAATAACTATCACCTGAAAACACAGGAATACGTCTGCGCTTTACGTCCACTGTATACCGCTATTATGCTTATGGTTCACTATGATGGGGTATACAGCGGAAAGCAAAGTCGTACTATAGCGTATTTTAACAGCAAGGAAAAAGCGATAAGTGCGGCTCTTGAATTTGAGCATAGCAGGGAAAAATTGCATGACAAGGAACTTGATGACTTGGCATCAGATGTTCGCAAACTTGTTCATGGGGATTATTTTCCCGCGAATCCGCAATGTACCTCAGAGATCATCAGGACGAATATATTGTTCCGCAGGATAATGGGAAAATTAAAATCTGGTTGCCGAGGATTAAAAATGCACAGACGGCGAGGTGCAGCGAGATTTTCCGGATGTTCACTTTAATACACCGGAACTGTTTATTGATGAGCCTGAGATACCGTAGGAAAACGTGAGGATCGATGATAATCGTAGCAAACCTTAAAATCCCCGGAAATCAAGCCTTTTTCGGCTGTTTTCGGGTAAGTGACACATATGGAAATTGTATTAAAGACGGTATGAAAATAGAAATCAAATTACAGACTTTGATAAAATTCAGCGATAGCCTTGCCGCCTGAGAATCAAGGGGGTGCAGGCGAGAGAAACCACGGCGTACCTCGTGGATGACGGACTGATGCAAAAATTCAATCGCAGCTTTGAACCACCATCTGAAGATGAGATAGATGTAAGAATTGATCTCAATCTTTCCCGCGAGCGCGTCGTCTATCATGGACTGGAAGCCGACGCGCTTTTTTATGCCCGTTCCGCTTATCCTATGGTCTATCTAAAAGCCGTCTTTGATACAATTTTATTTTTACAAAAAACGGGTTCAAATTGAATCGACGGGTTCAAATTCTGTAACTTTTCCGTAGATAGGGCTCGGAATGCACGGTTTTCACTTGACTATTAAAAAGCCGAGTTATAATAGTCTTAAAAAAATTTTCATATTCATCCGACACTTTGGCGTTCTCAATTGTATTAGTA
>CAYLOD010000029.1:0-18905 GCA_964385235.1 uncultured Clostridium sp. | reverse complement strand
AGACCGCACCCGTATCATCATATGAATATATCCGGGCGGTTCCCGGCTTAATGGCTTTTACAACACCGTCAGCCGATATTGTGGCGACCGACGTGTCACCTGATCTGTGGTACACCTTGCCGTCGGCTTTTGACGCCTTTGCGCCTATCTGAACACTCTCGCCCACAACCAGTGTCGATGGGGCGTTTGTCAATGAGATAGAATCGTAGTCGGGATATTTTACTGTAATACTCGAATTGGAGAGAACCTTTCCCTCAGAGTTGACGACCGATATATTCGCTTTGCCCTTGCTAACGCCACTATACACACCCGACTGATCCACTTTGACAATGCCGGTATCTGACGAAACAAATTTTACCGTTGCCGCAGACGGTGTAACAGCGAATGTAAAGGTCTTCTTAGCATTGACCGCAAGCTTTGTTGATGTGGGAGAAAGCGTTACTTTTTTCGCAGCGGGCTTTTTGACGGTCATATAAATGTACTTTGCAACTGTACCTGTGCTGTCATTAGCACGAATCTTCACAGTTCCTTCTTTCTTCCCGGTAACAACGCCGGTTTTAGAAATCGTCGCAATGCTTGAGTCGGAAATATTATAGTAGATCGCGCCGCCCTTCTTTGAAGCGCGGGCATTCAGCTCGACGGATTCGCCTACGTTAATAGTCTTGGGCGGATTATCAATATATACCTTGTCATAATCGGGACGCTTGACAGTTATTACAGATGTCGCATAGCCGCCGGTAACTGTATTCTTAGCGGTAACAGTTGCGACGCCTGCTTTTATTCCTTTTATTGTACCGTCGCTGCTTACAGTCAAAACGTTGTTATCGGAGCTTTTCCATGATATTTTCTTAGCAGGACAAGTCGCTGTGACTTTAAGCTGTCTTGTGCTGCCTATGGCGAGAAATCTTTCCTCCGGCCACAGCTTAATTGAAACAGCGTCTATATCAAGGTACTCGGAGTAGCAATATCCTGTTCTCCCGTCGGAAAGACGGACGTGAACCCATTCATCGGTTCTGCCGCCGATAACAGTAACCTTCGTGTCGGGATCTATAGTCGTGATTACGCTCGTTGAGGTTGATGGTCCGCTTCTTACGTTTAAATATGTAGTTGATGACGCAAGAACATAAGTACTCGCGCTTACATTGGAAACAGCGGCTACAGCCACAAGTGCAATAAGCAAAAAAGCACAAAATGCAGAAATGATTTTCACTCTCAGCTTAAATTGCGGGTCAACAGCTTTCTCTTGCACTTTAAAACGTTTCCCTGTCATATGAAACCACCCCAAGTTATTTTTACAGCTCTCATTATACTACAATTTATTTACTATTTCAAGCAAATTCGCAAAAAAAGTTACAATTATATTACAATATTTAAAAAATTTTTAAAATATTCGGGTAATTCCGTTTCGACAGTAATCGTCCTGCCGTCCCTCGGATGCTTAAAGCTTATATAGTACGCGTGAAGGCATTGTCCGCAGAGCGATTTTATTGCATTTTTTGACGGACCGTAAACAGTATCACCCGCGACAGGATGTCCTATATGAGCCATATGAACACGGATCTGATGCGTTCGTCCCGTTTCAAGCGCAAGTTCGACATGCGTAAAGCCGTTATACCTCCCTAAAACCTTTACATGAGTCACCGCGCTTTTGCTGTTCTTATCGGTAACAACCATTTTTTTTCTGTCCTTGGGGTGTCGTCCTATGGGCAGATCTATAGTAAAGCTGTCATTCTTGATATTGCCGCAGACGACAGCCTGATATTTCCGCGTGAAGCTGTGCTCCTTTATTTGCTCCGCAAGACCTCTATGGGCAAAATCGTTCTTTGCAACGATAAGCAGTCCGCTTGTATCCTTGTCTATTCTGTGAACGATACCGGGACGCAACACGCCGTTTATTCCCGAAAGTGAATCCCCGCAATACGCAAGCAGGGCATTCACGAGCGTACCGCAGTTATAACCCGGCGCGGGGTGTACCACCATGCCTTTGGGCTTATTCACAACGAGCAGGTCGTCATCTTCATAACGTATATCGAGCGGAATGTTCTGCGGCGTTATCTCCAACGGCTGAGGCTCGGCCGGTATAAAGCTTATTTTGTCGCCTTTATGGAGCTTGCAGCTTTTCAATACACGCTCGCCGTTCACCTTGATCCTGCCCTGTTCAATGCTGTGCTGCGCAAGCGAACGCGACGCCTCGGTATTATCGGAAATGAATTTGTCAAGCCTTTTTCCCTCGTCGGCGTCTGACGCTGCAAGAAGTATTTCATTCATCATTTTCAGATACCTTTTGCTGCCTGCTTTTTTTGTCCTTGCCATAGAAAAACAAAACAAATATTATCAGCAAAAAAGCTCCGACAGTAATACAGTAATCGGCAAGGTTGCAGACATACGGAAAAAAAGAAAGCTGCAGATAATCTACCACAAAGCCGCGAAACAGCCTGTCAATGAGATTTCCCACTCCCCCGCCGACAATCAAAACAGTGCATAAGACAAAGAACTTGCTTGTTATTTTTTTCTTAATAATTATATAGAAAAACAATACAACCATCAAAACCGTGACAATCGCGAAAAACCAGCTCATATTTTGCATCATGCCAAACGCCGCGCCCCGGTTTTCAACGTATGTCAAGGTCAGTAAATTTCCGATAAACGGCACACTGTCGATTCCCCGCAAATTCTCAACGACAAAATATTTTATTATTTGATCGGCGGCAATTATAACCAACGATAGAACTGCCGTGATTATTGCTGTCAAATCAACTCCACCTTTCGGGTATAATGAAAATTTCGCCCCTCCCTTATTCGGAACAGGGCGAAACGCGGGAAAACCCGCATGATAAAATATTAAATTCCCGTGTCTTTAATTATCAAGGCATTACTCGCCTAACACCTTGGCACAGCGGTCACAAAGCGTAATATATTTGGGGTTAGCTCCGACAGACCTGCTATAGCACCAGCAGCGCTCGCACTTTTCGCCCGCCGCGTGAGTCACCTCTACATTTAGCTCTGACGCGTTTTCATCGTTTATTATCTCAAGCTCTGAAACAATATATGCGGCTGTAAGCTCGTTTTCAACAGACTTCAGAAAATCATAAAGCTCACCTGTGCATCTCAGTGTGATTTTAGCCTCAAGTGATGAGCGAATCTCCTTTGCCTTAACCGCGACCTCGATCGCTTTCTTGACGGAGTCCCTTGTTTCATGGATCTTATCCCATTTTGCCTCAAATTCCTCGTCAGCGTTGACGCCTGTCTTTTCCGGCATGGGGTTAAACACGACATTCTCAGCGTCGTCGCCGCTTGAATGCTTCATATATCTCCAAATTTCATCGGAGGTGAATGCAAGGATAGGAGCGATCATTCTCGTCATGGCGTCAAGAATCATATATATAGCTGTCTGCGCGGCGCGGCGAAGCTCGCCGTCCTTTTTCTCGGTATAAAGTCTGTCCTTGAGAACGTCAAAATAGAAGTTGCTCATATCTACAACGCAGAAATTGTGGACAGCGTGGAATACCTGATAAAATTCAAATGTTTCGTATCCCTCACGAACCTTATCGTTAAGCTCATCAAGCTTCATAAGCGCCCACCTGTCTATCGGGAGCAGCTTATCAAGCGGAACGGCATCTTTATCGGGATCGAAGTCGCTGATATTTCCGAGGATATATCTTGCAGTGTTTCTGATTTTTCTATATGCCTCGGAAAGCTGTTTCAAAATTTCCTTTGAGATTCTTATATCCGCATGATAGTCGGAGGACGCGACCCAAAGCCTGAGAATATCCGCGCCGTACTGTTCGACTATTTCATCAGGGTCAATACCGTTGCCGAGGGATTTTGACATCTTTCGGCCCTCGCCGTCAACTACCCAGCCGTGTGTGACAACCGTCTTATACGGTGCTTCACCCGTAGTGGCAACAGATGTGAGCAGTGATGACTGGAACCATCCTCTGTACTGATCGGCACCCTCAAGGTATAGATCCGCGGGTCTTCTGAGGTTTTCCCTCTGTTCGCAGACAGCCGCGTGAGTGACACCCGAATCAAACCATACGTCCATTATGTCCTTTTCCTTTTCAAAATCAGTACAGCCGCACTTAGGACATTTTGTTCCGGCAGGCAGGATCTCGCCTGCCGTTCTTTTGAACCAAGCGTCCGAGCCCTCCTGTCTGAACAGCTCGGATACCGCCATCATTGCTTCCTTGTTGATATAAGGTTCGCCGCAATCCTTGCAGAAGAAGATCGGAATAGGTACTCCCCACTTTCTCTGCCTTGAAATACACCAGTCCTTACGGTCGCGAACCATATTTATTATTCTGTCCTCGCCCCAGCCGGGTATCCACTTGACGCCCTTAATAGCGTTGACAGCTTCCTCCTTAAAGTCCTCAACGGAGCAGAACCACTGTTCCGTCGCGCGGAAAAGCACGGGCTTCTTGCATCTCCAGCAATGGGGATACTGGTGAATTATTTTCTTCAGTGCAAATAGCGCGCCCGTTTCCTCAAGGTATAGCGCGATGGGCTTGTTTGCCTCCTCTGTCGTAAGACCCGCGAACCGACCCGCCTCCTCTGTCAGCCTTCCGTGAGCGTCAACAGGAACAACTATCGGAATATCGGGATAATTTCTGCAAACCTCATAGTCGTCAAGACCGTGACCGGGCGCGGTATGGACGCAGCCGGTACCGCTGTCAAGCGTAACATGGTCGCCGACAATAACGAGCGACTCTCTGTCGATAAACGGATGAGCCGTCTTCATATACTCAAGCTCCGAGCCGGGAATAGTTCCGACGACCTCATAATCGGTAATGCCCGCGGCCTCAAAAGCAGAAGCAAAAAGCTCCTCGGCCATAACGAAATACTCATCGCCGCTCTTTATCAAGGCATAGTTGTAGCGCGGACCTACGCATATAGCGACATTTGCGGGCAAGGTCCAAGTCGTAGTCGTCCAAATGACAAAATAAGTCTTGTCAAGGTCTGCGCCGAGAGCCTTCAGCTTGCCCAGATCGTCTGTCACCTTGAACTTGACATAAATGGAATGGCACGGATCCTCGGCATACTCTATCTCCGCCTCCGCAAGCGCCGTTTCACACTCGGGGCACCAGTAAACGGGCTTTAATCCCTTATAGATATATCCTTTGCAAGCCATCTCAGAGAATATCTCTATCTGTTTCGCCTCAAAATCATGCTGAAGCGTTATATACGGATTATCCCACTCGCCAATGCCGCCAAGGCGCTTGAACTGCGCGCGCTGGTCGTCAATATATCCGAGCGCGAACTCACGGCACAGCTTTCTCAGCTCTATATCATCGATAGTTGTGGAGTTGCCTACGCCCGCTTTTTTTCTCGCTTTCAGCTCAGTAGGAAGTCCGTGCGTATCCCAGCCGGGAACATAAGGTGCGATAAAACCGGACATATTTTTATAGCGGACGATAATATCCTTTAAAACCTTGTTAAGGGCGGTTCCGAGGTGAATATCGCCGTTTGCATACGGAGGTCCGTCATGGAGAACATAGAGGGGCTTACCCTCGTTTTTCTTCATAAGCTTCTCGTATACGGAAATATCCTCCCAATGCTTTAAAAGCTCCGGTTCCGATTTAGGAAGTCCCGCCCTCATCGGGAAGTCTGTTTTCGGCAGATTGAGTGTATTGTTAAAGTCCTGAGCCATCTGTCATACGCTCCCTTTTATAAAAAATATCAATTCTTGCTATGTATATCAAAGTCCGATCCCAGCTTAAAGTCGTTAAACTTTACCTCTGATTCGTCGGCAAATTTCGTCCCTGACGTCATCAGCGGCTCTCTTTTGACAGATGAAGAACTGCTTATATCCTCAATTACGTTTGTATTATTTGTTTTGGGAACATCCTGCTTGGCACCGGCAATGACCGCTTCGTCCTGAACAGTTTCATTCGGGCTATCGGCTGTCTCGGCGGTCTTTTCAGACGCGGAATCCGTTTTTTTAGGCGTAGGATAGTCCTGATCTATCTGTTCATCGGTCTTAACCATAGTCTGAATATCAGATATGTCCTTAATAACAGTTATCTGGGCTCTGTATTTCTTGATAAGCGTAGACTGAAACTCTCTAAACTCCGCGTTCAGTTTTTTGAGAAGTTCCTTCTGTCTTTCGATCTCTGCATTGCCTGAGGCTATCGCGCGGCGGCTGTTGCCTGTTGCATCCGCGATAATCTTATCGGACTGCTGTTTTGCGTCCGAAATCATTCTCTCCGACTTGGCTTTTGCTTCGCTGAGCATAGCGTCGGCCTTTGTCTGAGCGTCCTTGAGAATGACGTCAGCCTTATGTGCGGCCTCCCTGACATTTGCATCAGCCAGTCTTTGCGCGCTGAGAAGCACATTACCCACGCTTTCCTCGGACGCACGGTATTCCTCTACTTTCTTTGCAAAAATATCGAGCTTTTTAAGGTAATCGTCCCTTTCACGCAAAATACTGTCTACCGTTTCGATAACTCCGTCTATAAAGTCATCGACATCCTCAGTCTGATAACCGTTTCTCGCCTTATGAAATGTAACATTTTTAATTTCTTCAAGTGTCAGCATACTATAACCCTTTCCTTATATAATGACAGTATCGGACAGAGGCTGATAATGCCCCTGTCCGAAATTTAACAATGTTCTTTTAAGGAAACACTGATCAAGCAAACAAACGCACCGGCTATATAATCAGTGCTTCCGTAAATTCTTTAGAAATAGATCCCGTTGCTTTCCAGCTCGTCAAGAACATCTTCACCGGTTAGGTCAACATTACTCGGTGTTATCATGTATGTATTTGTAGCTACCCTGTTGATTTTTCCGCGGTTTGCATAGGCTGTTCCGCTCAAGAAATCTATAATCCTTCTCGACATATCTTTATTTGTGTTTTCAAGGTTAAGGAGAACAGTGTGCATCTGCATAAGCTCATCGGCGATAGCCCTCGTTTCCTCACCAAAGCGTTCGGGCTTGAAGAGTACGACCTGAAGGCGGGCGGTCGCATGAATATTAACCACCTTGTTCCCGTTCTGCTGCTGAGAAGATCTCGATGAGGAACGCTGGGGCTGAGGCTCGGGCTCGTCATAAGAGTCGTATTCATCGTAGCTGTCGTATGAACCGTCATCCTCCGAGGACGTTTCATTGTCGTAGTAGCTGTCCTCGTTGTAATCCATTTCATCCTCCGGCGGCTTCCACATATCTTTCAATTTATTCATAAATCCTGCCATTTAATTTTCCTCCTTAAATTATGTATAGCTTCTGGCGCCAAAGAGTCCGCTGCCTATTCTCACCATATTTGCACCGCATACTATAGCTTCATAGTAATCATCGGACATTCCCATAGAAAGATAATCCATAAATATATTATCCTCTGTTTTGCACGAAATGTCAACAAATAATTTATGCATATCCTCAAAATATTTGCATAATTGCGTTTTTTCGTCACAAATCGGCGGAATAGCCATAAGTCCTTTAACTCTTATTCCATCACATTGGGATATTTCATCAAGCAGTTCGTCGAGCTTTTCGGGCGGAAGCCCTGTTTTGCTTTCCTCCCTGCCTATGTTCACCTCGATCAGGACATCGGTTTTCAGTCCCATTGCCGCAGATACCTTGGAAATTTCCCTCGCAAGCTTGATACTGTCTACCGATTGTATCATACTGACCTTTCCGACGACCTGCTTGACCTTATTTGTCTGTAAATGACCAATAAGGTGCAGCTCGCAGTCCCCGAGCTTATAATCGTCATACTTGTCGTTAAGCTCCTGAACCCTGTTCTCGCCGATATATTTAATTCCAAGCGAAATCGCGTAATTTATTATATCATACGATACCGTTTTTGTCGCGGCAAGCAGCTTTATATCCGAAGGCTTTCTTCCCGATTTTTCCGCGGCTTCGGCTATCCTCAGCAATATATTCTCATAATTTTGCTTTATCCGCAGAAGCCTCTGCTCGTAGCTAATTGATGATTTTTCCGTCATATAGATCAACCCCCTCAACGACAACCTGATCGTATACCTTTACGGTCGAGTCTGAGAACATCTCGTCCTCAGCCGGATTCTGACTGCATATAGTGAAGCCCTTATCGGAATAAATCGGAACGACCTCTTTGAAAACGATCTCGTTTCCGTACTGTACATATACTCCGTAGACCTTCTTGCTTACTTCCTTTTCCTTTCCGTTTTTGTCCTCAATAGTTTTTGTGACGGTATCCTGATGTATCGCGGCCTTGGGCACGGAAACGCCCGTATAGGACCTCATGTTTATCGCCACAGAGCCGGAACGTATCGACATCAGATTGCTGTTCATATCCGTCCCGCGAAAAATCGCCACACCGTCGGAATGATTATCCTTGCGGTTGATACTTACAAGTGTGATATTCGCGTCCTTAACCGACGCAAAAGGCATTGTGACAGTCATTTGGTTATTTTTGTATTCATTCAGCTTTATCGCCTGATCGCTTGTCACGGGACAGGCTATATACCAGAACACATTGGAAATGACCTTGCCTACGGCGTCAGTGTTGTCGGCTTTTTCTGCGGATTCCGCTTTTTTAATATCCTCCATGGTTATCGAGTTGATTTTGTCGGTGCTGAGGATATTTTCATAACCGTCTGTTTCGCTCGTGAAATATCCCGCGTCAGGAGAAACTATATCGGCTGTTTCATTCTCCGAGGATTTCTTTATACTGCTGATTTTAGCTTCAAGCTCTGCTATCCTCTCGTTAAAGTTTTGAACCTTTCCCGTGAGAAGCTGACGTTCGTTTATATTGTATACTATCTGATTTACATTGTCGTCAAACTTTTCGACATCGCCTTTATTTTGACTCACTGACATATCAAAAAGGTATTTATCTATATTATCATCAATAATATCCGGCGTTACGGACAGGGATTCCGCGTTTGCCTGAAGATCCTTTAATACCTCAAGCTGCTCCTCAAGTTCTGAAAGTTCCGCGCAGGACCGGGCGTCCTCGGCTGACTTATATACATATGCTATCTTGTCGCCCTTGGAAATCTTTGCGCCGTCGCTGACGGTATAGGACAGAACTCCGCTGTCGGATGATGCGTTGATCACTGTTTCGCTGCGTATGAAATAGCCCTTAACATCGAGAGATTCAGTCATAGTTGAGTATGTAGCCGCTTCTGTCCTTATATTTTGAACACTTGCGCTGGCGATGAGATAAATCACATATACAAGCAGAAATAAAGTAAGCAGCGCAATCAGTATTTTTCTTATTATCGACTTATCCACATACTCCCCCCTAAATTATAACCGAAACGCGGTGCTCACGCCGGGAAAGCGTCTGCCTCCGGCGGTTCGCCAAGACAGCTTCAAGACCGCTTTTAAATATACAAATCAAATATTCCACTAAACGGTAACAATTATACTACATTAATCAAGAAATGTCACGGGTTTTGTTATTTCTTCTACAATTTGACTATTTTTGTCGTAAAAATGCGGCGCTGTTAGTGCGATATTTCAAAAAATCCACTCATTATACAGCTTCTCACATTCCTCAAGAGCGTCACAGCAGTCACATTCAATGAATCTGATATTTGCGCAACGCCTGAACCATGTAAGCTGACGCTTGGCGTACCGCCTTGTTTCACGCTTGAGCTTTTCAACTGCCTCCTCGAGTGAAACAAGCCCGTCAAAATATGGCTTAAACTCCTTTATGCCGATCGCGGCAGACGCGGTTTTGCCGAAGCTGTGATTGTAAAAATCCCTCGCCTCGTCAAGAAGTCCGTCCTCAAGCATTTTATCGACGCGGCGGTTTATCCTGTCGTACAGTTTTTGCCTGTCCCTGTACACAAGGCAAATCGAAAGGTGGTTATACGGCGAGGGATTCACTCTTGAACGCGCTCTCTGCTCACTCATCGTTATACCCGTATTGCGGTAAATCTCTATCGCGCGGATAATACGCTTTCCGTTGTTTGGGTGCAGTGCCGCGGCCGTTTCGGGGTCAAACTCGGCAAGTTCCTTTAAAAGCCGCTCCCCTCCCTCTCTCTCATATCGCGCGTTAAGCTCAGCTCTGAGGGTTTCGTCGGTTATTTCATCGGAAAAGGTTATGTTTCCCACAAGCGACGAATAGTAAAGCCCCGTCCCGCCCGCAAGTACAGGAAGTTTCCCTCTCCCGCGAATCTCCTCAACGGTTCTGCGCGCCATATCCACATAATCTGAAACGCTGAAGCTCTCTCCTATCGGGAGAAAATCCACAAGGTGATGCGGTATCCCCCGCGCTTCCTCGGAAGTGACCTTTGCCGTGGCAATATCCATGCCCTTATATATCTGCATGGAGTCACACGAGATTATCTCGCCGTTATGCCTCAGAGCAAGCTCGACCGACAGCCCTGTTTTTCCCGAGGCAGTCGGTCCTACAATACACAAAAGCGGTATTTTTTTATCCATATTATCATACTCTCATAAAGCGTTTCTCAAGCTCACGGCGCGTCATGGCAAAGCAAATCGGTCTGCCGTGCGGGCAGTAGCGAACATCGGGATTCTCCGCAAGCTCCCGCGCCAGCTCCATAAGCTCGCGCTCGCTGCTCCTGTTCCCCGCCTTTATCGCCGAGCGGCAGGCGACATTTTTAAACAGCCAGTCCGTTTTTTCCGTCATTATATCGCGCTTGTTTTTCGCAAGATACCCCGCCATCTCTATGACTGTATCGGCAATATCCTCATGCTCGACTATCTGCGGAGCGGAACGCACGACAACCGTTCCGAAGCCGAAATCGTCAATATCAAACCCCGCCTCCGCCATAACGGGGAGATTCAGCATAAGAGCGTCATAATCCTCTTTGTCAAGCGTTACCGTAACGGGCTCGAGCAGGAGCTGACCGCAGGATCTGCCGCACTCCCTCTTAAGTTTGTCATATATAAGGCGTTCATGAGCGGCGTGCTTGTCTATAAATAAAAGTCTGTCCATACCGTATTCCAAAATAATATATGTCGCAAAGGCTTCCCCCACAAATCTTATCCGAGGCTCGCCGTCGTCAATATTTTCTGCCGCATCGACGTCATCATCGTGTTTATCGGGATCCCGCTCCGCCGTCTGCGCGGCTTCATCATTGAAAGCATTTGCTGTTTCTTCCCCCGAAGCCTCTGTATTTGTCCGGACGCTGTCGCAAACGGACTTTTCCCGCGCAAGTCTCCTCGATTCCTGTATGCTGCGGGTATAAGGAGAGACGACCGCCGCGTCCGAAACCCTCATAGGGTAAAACGGAGAAGCAGGCGGCATAAATATCTCCGGCTCGTCCTCATTTTTGTTCTCGGTTTCATTCTCTGCCTCATGATTATTTTCCCGAGTTGCCGGCTTCTGAGAAAATTTAAGCTGCGCCGCCTGCTCCGCGGGCTCTGTAAGCAGCCCTTGCCTTGGGAGATGTTCAACCCTTATGGCGGGACGTTCATCTCCGCTCAACAGCGCTGACTTGACGCCGTGATATACCGCGTCAAATACCGGGCGCTCGTTTGTAAACCGTACCTCTAACTTTGACGGGTGAACATTAACATCGAGCGTCGAGCAGTCCATATCCATATGCAGGACACACGCGGGAAACTTTCCCGCCGTTATACTGCCCTTATATGCTTCCTCTACGGCAGCCATTGCCGTGCGTGACTTTATATATCTTCCGTTTATGAAGAAAAGCTGCATACTCCTGTTGGGACGCGATGATACGGGACGGCTTATGTATCCGCTTATACGAATGCCGCTGTGAGTATAGTCAACAGGTATAAGCGACGAGGCAAAGTCCTTTCCGAACACAGACAAAACAGCATTTTTAAGGCTGCCGTCCCCCGCGGTTTTCAGTGTCTGCCTGCCGTCGCGTATAAATGTAAACGATATTTCAGGGTGCGAAAGAGCTATCCTGTCCATAACCCCCGAAACGCTGTTAGCTTCGGAAACGTCCTTTTTGAGGAATTTCATTCTCGCCGGAACATTATAAAAAAGGTCGCGTATTATAAACGTCGTCCCTTTCGGACAGCCCGCGTCGTCAATATCCGCCTCGTCGCCGCCGTTAATCTCGTATTTAGTCCCTATGCTGTCATCATTCCCGCAGGTAATAAGAGTAACCTTTGAAACAGCGGCTATCGACGCGAGCGCTTCGCCGCGAAAGCCCAATGTTCCTATCGCGTCGAGATCCTTTTTTTCCCGTATCTTGCTTGTAGCGTGACGCAGAAAAGCCGTTGGTATATCCTCCCGCGCTATGCCGCAGCCGTCGTCGGTGACACGCATGAACGCAATACCGCCGCCGCGTATCTCTGCGGTTATATGTTTCGCTCCCGAATCTATTGAATTTTCAATAAGTTCCTTTATAACAGAGGACGGTCTCTCGATGACCTCCCCCGCCGCGATAAGCTCCGCCGTATGCTTATCGAGCAGCTTTATTACCCCCATACGGTTCACCTGCCCTGCCTGTTTTATAAGTCTGTCAGATATTGTTCTCTAAAAGCTCAAGGTACATATTCGCGTAGCCCGTCTTATGCTCCTTGATAAACTCAATGGCCGCTCTCGGGTGCTGGTTAAGTCTGCCCGTGAGGAGGTAGGGAACATCATATCCCCATACCGCGCCGCTGTCTTTGAGCTTTTGCACGTTAGCCTCAATAAAGTCGAGAAGCGGAGTGAGATTATACTTGGGATTCTTGAGGAATCCGAGGAGAAGCTCCATGTAGCAGTTGCCCGCGCCTCTGCCCATGCCGCTTACTGTAGCGTCAAGGTAGTTGACGCCGAGCGAGAGAGCCTCTATTGTATTCGCAAACGCGAGCTGCTGGTTGTTGTGAGCATGTATGCCTATCTGCTTACCGTACTTATCACCGATCTCAAGGTATTTTTCCGCGAGAGCGGCTGTCTGCTCCGGGTAGAGCGAGCCGTAGCTGTCAACGATATATATACAGTCAACACACGAGCGGCCAAGTATGTCAAGAGCCGTATCAAGGTCGCTGCTGTTCGCGTTAGAGATAGCCATTATATTTACTGTCGTTTCGTATCCCTTTTTATTGCAAAATTCTATCATTTCAACAGCCGACGGGATCGTATTGAGATATGTGGCTATCCTGTACATATCTACAACGGAATTCTTCCTGTCGATAATATCTGTTTTAAAATCCGTCCTGCCGACGTCCGCCATGACGGAGATCTTCATATCCGTATCGTTTTCACCGACAACAGCTCTTATGCTCTCCTCGTCGCAAAACTTCCATTTTCCGAACTTGTCCGGATCAAAAAGTGTCTTTGACGCGCGGTAGCCGAACTCCATATAGTCTATGCCCGCTTTAAGGTTTGTTTCATACAGTGACTTGATAAAGCTGTCCTCAAAATAGAAATTGTTCACAAGACCTCCGTCTCTGACAGTTGCGTCGAGTACCTTTATATCAGGTCTGAATGATACTAATTCGCCTTTTTTACCCATTTTAAAAAATCCTCCGTTATCTTTGTAAGTGACTTACTCTTAAATTATAAATAAAGGGCTTTTCCCGTAGTTTTACACAGTTCACGCCTGAGAAGCAGTGACATATTATCCCGGTTATATTCTGTCCGCAATATCATTACGGTTAATAACCTCACAATTATTTTTCGGCAATAGCAATAAGCTTAACAAGCAGGTTCATCGACTCTATCGGTGTAAGCGTATTTATATCGACACCCAGCAGTATCTCGCGTATCTCATCGTTTTCATGAGTCATCGTAAGCTGCATATCCTCGTCCTCGCTTTTCACGGCTTTTGGAGGTTCTTCTTTCCTTTCGCTTTCAAGCTCTTTTAATACGGTCTTCGCTCGTGCTATAACACTTGAGGGAAGTCCCGCGAGTTTTGCGACCTCGACTCCGTAGCTGTCGTCTGCCGCTCCTTTGACTATCCTGCGCAGAAAGGTTATATCGTCGCCGCGCTTTTTAACCGCAATATTGTAGTTTCGCACGCCGTCGAGCTCGTCCTCAAGAACCGTCAGCTCATGGTAATGTGTGGCAAACAGTGTTTTTGCGCCGAGCTTTTTCTTGTCGGCGGCATATTCAAGCACAGCCCTCGCTATGCTCATGCCGTCGAACGTCGAGGTGCCTCTGCCGATTTCGTCGAGAATAAGCAGGCTGTTTTTAGTCGCGTTCTTTAAAATATAAGCTACCTCGTTCATCTCTACCATAAAGGTAGACTGCCCTGTCGTCATATCGTCGGACGCGCCTATCCTCGTGAAAATGCTGTCGCATATCGAGATCTCCGCGGATTTCGCGGGAACAAAGCTGCCTGTCTGAGCCATAAGCACAATAAGCGCGACACTCCTCATATATGTTGACTTGCCCGCCATATTGGGACCCGTTATAATCGCCACACGACTGCTTCCCGAATCAAGCGCGACGTCGTTCGGCACGAACGGCACACCGTTCAAAAGCCTTTCCACAACGGGATGTCTGCCGTCCTTGATAGTTATTTTACTGTTCTGTGTAATATCGGGGCGGCAGTAGTTATTGTCAAAGGCGACCTGCGCGAGAGAGTAAAGCGCGTCACACATCGCGACCGCCCGTGCCGTATTCTGTATCTGCTCAACGCGTGACGCGGCGCGTTTCCTTATATCGTCAAAAATACTGTATTCAAGGGCAAACGAGCGCTCCTTTGCGCCGAGAATCCTGCGCTCTATATCCTTAAGCTCCTCGGTTATGTAACGTTCACAGCCTGTGAGAGTCTGCTTTCGGATATATTCGACGGGAACAGAATCCTTGTACATATTCGTTACCTCGATATAATATCCGAAAACACGGTTAAAGCCGACCTTCAACTTTGGTATTCCGGTACGTTCCCGTTCACGGTTCTCTATATCCGACAGAAGTCCTGCGCTGTTGTTCATGTCATTGCGAAGCCTGTCAAGCTCCTCATTATATCCGTCCCTGATTATTCCGCCCTCTCTTACGGTAAAGGGCGGACTGTCAACTATCGCCCTTTCTATATCGTCCCGCAAATCCTCGAGAGATTCCAGCATAGAGAGCTGTTCGCACAAGAGCCTGCTTTTGCAGTCCTTTATGGCTTCTCTTATTGACGGAATTTTCCTGAGCGCCGACAGAAGCGAGAGCAGATCGCGGGCATTGGCCGAACCGTACACGATACGGGTCATTGTCCTCTCTATATCGGGTATGCCCGAAACAGCGCCGCACAGATCCATTCTCATCTGAACATTTTCGTAAAGCTCGGCTACGGCATTCTGCCTTGCGGTGATTTTGCCGACATTTACGAGCGGTTTTTCGACAAAGCTCTTGAGAAGCCTTCTGCCCATAGAGGTTTCACATCTGTCGAGCACCCAAAGAAGCGAGCCGAAGCGTTTTTTCTCGTGGAGTGTTTCCGTCAGCTCAAGATTGCGCTTGGCGGTAAAGTCAAGCTGCATATATTCGCTCTCGGCATACGGCAGTATCCTTGTTATCCTCTCAAGACCCGTCATCTGAGTTTTTAAGAGATAGCTGAAAATGGCCGCTGACGCAAGCTTGCTTTCCTTGGAACAGGAGCTGCCTATCATATCCTCAATACTTTCCTTGAAATGCCCGGAAAGAATACGGTCAGCCTTTTGCTCGTCAAATTCATCATCGTCCAGAACCTCAACGGAGCACACCAGCTTTTCCTTAATAAACGGCACAAGCTCCTTATAGCTTAGTACGCCTGTGCTTATCAAAATCTCCTTTGGCGAGAACTTCAGAAGCTCGTCCTTAACAGAACGTATAAGCTCCCTGCCGGAAACAGACGAGGCGAAAAATTCACCTGTAGATATGTCGCAGAACGCAAGTCCCCCTCTCCCTTCCTCGGAGTAAATACAGCCGATAAAGCTGTTCTGGGCCTCATCGAGCATAGACGGCTCTGTGATCGTTCCCGGCGTAACCACACGTATAATATCACGCTTGACAAGTCCCTTGGCCTTAGCCGGATCCTCAGTCTGTTCACAGATAGCGACTTTGTAGCCTCTTTGCACAAGCCTTGCGATATATGCCTCGCAACTGTGATACGGTACGCCGCACATAGGCGCGCGTTCCTCCGTGCCGCAATCTTTGCCCGTCAGGGTAAGCTCCAGCTCCTTTGAAGCTGTGAGCGCGTCGTCAAAAAACATCTCATAAAAATCCCCGACGCGATAAAAAAGTATAGCGTCCTTATTTTGATCCTTGATTTCAAAATATTGCTTCATCATTGGAGAAAACTCCGTCAAAACATACACCTCCCTTTATGTTATTCTTTTATAGCAGCTGCTGTCAGCCGCAGCCGCCGCAAGTTTCACAGCTTCCCGAACAGCTGCTCGGGACATAATCAGTTGTATCGGGATCCTCGCCCTGCGCCGATTGAGTTATTATCGCCGTGACACGCTTCACTATCTCCTCAAATTCACCCTTGGCCTCGTTAAAAGCTATCCAGTTTTCGTTAGACATAACCTGCGCGTATGCCTTGCGAAGCTCAGCGTTAAGCTCCTGCATCTTCTCGTCGTTTCTGTCGGGTTTTGAAGCCTCGTTGTTTATCGCCATGCGCTTAAGGTTAAATTCCCCGATCGCGTTTTGAAGAGCCTCGTCCTCCTCGCTCTGCTGTCTTGCCACCTGAAGCCTCAGATAGCTCTCGTCAGCCTGAAGCTGTCTGCCTATTTCCCTTGCCAATTCTATTACATCTGCCATTTTCAAAATCTCCTTTAATAATGTATGTCAATATTAAAATCCGTATAAATCAGGCAAGCCGTCCCCGTAGAAGTCCGTCCCGCCGGGTCACGCCCTGACGGGGCAATCCCCTTATTGAAGATTCGGCTTACAACAATTTCCCCTTTAATATCCAGTTTCGCGCCCTTGTTATTTCGACATTTTGAAACGTCCCTATAAGCTGCGGGGGACCTTCAAGCTCTACTATAATATTTCCTTCGGTTCGCGAGGTCAGCTCCACGTCAGATTTTGCGCTTTCCACAAGAACTCTGTGCCTTTCGCCCACCATGGACTCGCAGCGTTTTGCAGCTATTTCCTCCTGAACCTTTAAAAGCTCGGAAAACCACCTCGACTTTTCCTCATGAGGAACAGGGTCGTCCATCTCTGCGGCGGGAGTACCCACACGCGGTGAAAATATAAACGTGAAAAGAGATGTGAAGCCAACTTCCCGGATAAGGCTTAATGTTTCCTGAAAATCCTCATATGTTTCACCCGGGAAGCCGACTATTATATCGCTCGTGAGCGAAACACCGGGGATTTTCTTCTTTGCGTATTCAACTATTTCCATATAGCGCTTTCTGTCATATCGGCGGTTCATCAGCTTCAGTATCCTGTCGCTTCCCGACTGAAGCGGCAGGTGGATATGACTGCAGATCTTATCGCTTGACGCTATGACGTCTATAAGCTCGTTCGAGAGATCCTTCGGGTGCGACGTCATAAAGCGGAGCCAAAAATCTCCGTCTATCCCCGCAATATCAGACAAGAGCGACGCAAAAGTCTTTTTACTCTCAAGCGTCTTGCCGTAAGAGTTGACATTCTGTCCGAGAAGCGTTATATCCTTATATCCCGCGGAGATCATCTCGCGCGCCTCATTCATGATAAGATCGGGGACGCGGCTCCTTTCCCGCCCTCTGACATACGGAACAATACAGTATGTACAGAAGTTATTGCAGCCATACATGACAGGGAGCCAGCCCTTAAACGTTCCGTCGCGAAATGTCGGCAGACCCTCGTGTATCATGCCGTCGTCCTCTCCGCGTGCTACAATGCGTCTGCCCGTTGTTACGGTATCATAGAGAAGCTTGGGGAAACGGTGTATCTCATGCGTACCGAACACAAGCGATACAAAAGAAAAACTCTTGTATATTCTCTGTGCGATATGCTCCTGCTCCATCATACAGCCGCAAAGGGCGATAATAAGCGACGGGTGGCGCCGTTTTACGTTTTTGAGCGCGCCGACATTGCCGAATACCCTGTCCTCCGCGTGTTCACGCACGGCGCAGGTGTTGAAAATAATTATATCAGCCTCATTCTCGTCCTCTGTAAAGCCGCAGCCCATCTCAGCGAGCATTCCCTTAAGCTTCTCGCTGTCCGCGACATTCTGCTGACAGCCGTATGTTCTGACCATAGCCATAGGGACCTGGCCTCTCGCGCGAACTTTGAGAATATCGCAAAGAAGCTGTGAATATTCGTGATTGCGGGCAAGCTCCTCGTCCGTAACATTTTCAAGAATCTGTTTATCCTGCAAAACGAACTCTCCGTTCTCAAAACAAGTTTATCTGATTATTATTAAAATATACCATATTATTTTATCATAATCAGTCGTTTACTTCAAGTGGGAATTAAGGTTTTTGCGGCAAATCATATAAAGTAAATTCCACAGTGGAATTTACTTCGGGGATTTACTGCCATAGAAAAAATAAAAAAAACTATTGCAAAATGGAAAATAATATGGTAATATAAAAACTGCCGATATTTCCGGGTGTGGCGCAGTTTGGTAGCGCGCTTGAATGGGGTTCAAGAGGCCGCAGGTTCGACTCCTGTCACTCGGACCATAAAATTTAAGATGCTTAAAATATTCAAGGGCAAGAGATATATCTCTTGCCCTTAAATAAAGAAAAACAGTGTTTGTTATTATTCTGTCTTTCAACAATATTTAATTTTATGACTTTGAGTTTATCTTTTCTATGTAATAAGATGCCTTTACAGAAGGCTGCAACAACAAAATCAATGTCTAAACTTAAAAAGAAACGCTTACGGATTCCGAAATTTCAGACGCTTCAGAAATCGCGTTTTACATATGTTTTCATGCTGATGACAGATAAAAAGCAGACAACCGCATATCCGCGACTGCCTGCGTGTGCATTTCCGTTTTTTCTTACCGAACTGTTGACAAACAGCCAAAATCTCTACGGCATAATACCGCATAAAGAAAGGTCTGCAAACACACGCTTGCAGACCTTTCTTTGGCTCCCCCAACTGGGCTCGAACCAGTGACATCATGATTAACAGTCATGCG
>CAYLOD010000028.1:0-19569 GCA_964385235.1 uncultured Clostridium sp. | reverse complement strand
CAGCCCGTTCATAATATCACACTATCTCCTCTTTGTCAACTCCTTTTTTGAGGGGTTCTTAAAACAAGTGAATTTTTACGGTAAATTCAACGGTAGCGAAAGGGTTGCGTTTAGTGTGAGAATTTACCATAGTATAAAGTATGCTGTTTTACGCTTTTTGCCACAAAACGCAAAAGTCTCCCTAAGTACGGTAATCAGAATATTCGGCGCCGTTTCGTATCCGAAGGCAGAATTGCCGCCCTGTCTGCTGATGAATTTAAAGGAGATGCTTGGGGATAAAATACCAATTTATATTGACTGACCTTGTCAACAAAAGAGCCTCAGATATACTTTCGGAACAATACGGGCATTGTCTGACCGGCTATCTTAAAATCTTTTCCAAAGAGGAGCGAAACGGCACAAAAAGCTATGCGTAAATGGATAGAAAACGCGGATTGCCGCAGTTTAATAAATGTACCGCTGCTATGCGAAATCGGCACAAAGGTATTGTAAATTCTTTCCTCACGAATATTACAAACGGATTTACGGAGGACTGCGGCAACAAAATCAAGGTTTTAAAAATAAATGTTTACGGCTGCCTGAATTTCAGGCGTTTCAGAAATTGCATCATACATATGTTTTCCTGCTTACGACAAATAAAAAGCAGGCAGCCGCGTATACGCGGCTGCCTGCGTGTGCATTTCGATTTTTTCTTTTACCGCAACTATTCACAAAGAGCCTATATTTTAAACTGCGTCTGCTCTATCGGTACGCCGTAGTTTTGAAACAAAACGGTAACCGAGCTTCTTTCGGCGTCGGAGGAAAAACCATCAAAGCGAACAATATGCAAAGCAAAATCTATATAATATATCGTTTCATGTAGTTTGTGTCCTTTAATACAGTTCAAACTTAATTTTTCGGGGCATCGGGGGAATGCTGTATTTCTTGCTTTTTGCGTTTTATTTTTCTTCTAATCAGAACAACAGCGGCAACAACAAACGCTATTACGGCGGCGGGCAGGATCAGGAATGTCCAATTCCACCCGGAAGTAAGCGCCTGTTTGAGAGACGGCGGATCAGTTTCCGAAAGCGGTGTTTCAACGCGGTATCCGGTCACCGCCAGTCTATGGGTATTGATGCCATAGGGCGTGCAGGTCAGAAGGGTACAAAGTTCCCGACCGGTCTCGATCTTCATATCCTCAAGCTCTTCCGGCAGCATACGCTTAATATCATTCACCTTATAGGTCAGCGTTTCGTTCAGAATATGAAGGGTGAAGGTATCACCGATTTCCAGTTGGTCAAGATCGGTAAAAAGCTTTGCGGACGGCAGACCGCTGTGACCGGTAAGCACCGTGTGGACGCTTTCCCCCGTCACCGGCAGGCTGGAGCCTTCCAGATGACCCACGCCGGTCTGAAGGACGCGCTCGTCCGTGCCGTGATAAACGGCAAGATATATATCCGACTTGGGGATCTCGATATATCCGATGATCCCGTTGCCTGCCACATTCAGCAGATTTTCGTACAGTTTCCGATTTTCCCGCGTCAGTTCCCCGATATACGGCGTCTTTTCCGCAAGCATTGCGTTGTATTCCCGGGCGGCGTCGAGCATGGCACTATACTCATCTGTGCCGAAAGACCGCACATTATCGCGGTAATCGGCAATAGCTTCCTTATTGTCCGCATCGTTAATCATATCCGCTACGGTAGGATACAGAATCATCGCAAGACCGACGACAATCAGCAATATTTCGACCGTCAAGGAAAGAATGTGAAATTTCCCCGGATTCTTTTTTTCCCTCTTTTTTTGTTTCATGAAAACCTCCGTTACGCGGGGTCAGCGCCGATTAACACGCCTTTTTCCGAACGGTCGTACCGTCAGATTTCGTAATCAGATGCCGATAGTCTCAGATGTCCTTTTTATAGTTAATCAGATTATATAATCGACTGCCGTCGGATACAGCGGCGGATAAAGTCCTGTAATGAGAATGAGCGTAATAATCGGCGCGGAGATAAATATATGACTTTTCCGCTTTATTTTTGTTTAGGTTTTCTTCACTTTTCACAGGACCCTCCTTGCCGCCGCACCCGAGTCGGTATCACTCGCCGCCAAAAAACGGAGGGACTATTCGTCAAACGTCCGTGTTCAGGCGTTATCCTCTGCCATTCTGCGTTTTTTGGCTTTAATCATAATGTAAGCCATCGCACCGGCGATAAGGGTGCCGCCGAGCACACATATGATCAGTCTGCCGACGCCGCCTGTGAAGGGCAGGGACGGTGCTTTCAGGTTTTCAAGCGTTTGGGGAATCAAGCCGGATTGGAATATTCCGACATCGTTATTGTTATCGTAAGTTTTCGTAGGAACACCGGCATTTTCGGGCGTGTAATAATCGACCTTTGTCAACAGCCCTGTATTCGGGTCAATAGCGGCCTTAATCTTAAAGGTAAAGTCTTTCATGGTGTTATAGCCGTCAGGCGTAACAACCTCGGTCAGGGTGTAAGTTCCCTCGTCAAGACCAAAAACATTGGGAATCTTACCGTTAGCGGCGGAGGTGAGCAAGTAATCTGACAATTTTTCTTTCGCGGCGTTAAGTTCTTCCAGTTTCGCATTAGAATCTGCTGAAGAAGCGCTGTTGTATGCTTTTTTCGCATCCTTATAAGCCTGAATCAGAGGATCTGCTGTTGCTGCCTCAACCCATACATTTAACGCGAGTCCGCCTTCTGCCGGACTGAATCGGGCATATTGCCCGTTTGCGTTTTTCAGAACAAATCCGGCGCCCTCAAGACCTTCCGATTTGTCGCCGTCGGTCTTAGTCAGATCGAGACCGAAAGTGTAAACATATACTGTCTTTTGCGGGGTTTCTCCCCTTGAATCCTCATTTGGATTGTTGGAATATTCAAGCTTAACATCATTCGGGTTGCCCGCAGGGATACCGGAGCCGAAACCGGCAACGGCATTATCATTTAATTTTGCCGTGTAGGTTACTTTAATGACATCATTTGAGCCGATGTCCATTGTGCCGGGTATTTGATACCCTTGATCCCCACTGACGACGGGGCTGCCGTCGGGCTTGGTAATAGCGGTATACTTAATTCCCGATTTGCGAAGGTCTGTAAATTCCACCGTAATATCCGTGCTGCCCGGGGATTCCGCAGATGCGCCGCTCGTAACCTGATATTCGTTTCCGTCCGGGTCGATTGTATAAACAAATCCGGCGCGAACCACTGTTACAACAATGCTTCCCGCATCAAATGTAAGGCCTTTTGAAAGTGTATCTTTGAAGGCATAATAATAAGTCCCATAATCAACGAAGTCCTTGGGCAGTGTGCCGGTCAATTCAAACTTAACGGTATCTCCGATCCCGGCAACATCGCCTTTATCTCCGTTATTCCCTTCCAATATGTTTTTGTCAACGGTAGGAACGGAGGCTTTCAAGTCGATTTCCTGATCGCCCAAAACCGCAAGGATAAATTCGGAAACCGCGTTGTACTTATTATCCAGATCCTTTTCAACAACAAGATAATATCCCGGGCCCTGTGCTGTTACATCAATGGCCGACGTATCCTTCTCGTCTGTCTCGCCCTGAGTAACGGTTGACGCCACAGCGGCAGATTCAACTAAATATTCGTTATGTGTGTGGTCTTTATCCTTGCCATGAACGACAAATTCACAGAACATCTGCAAAAACGCGTTTTTCTTGCCGACAAGAAGATTTGCAAGATCTGCCGCCGAACTGACATTAACGAAAACATTCTGTTGCTGACCGTCGAAAAACTCGCTCCATTTTTCATTATCCGCACTAAAGGTAAGAGTCTTAAGATCCCCCAGCATTCTATCGCCATCAACACCGCTTCCCCATTGGATATCAGCCAACGTATAGTTATTCCAGTTTGTAGCATTATAGGCGTTTTCGGTCACGTTGGGATTGGGAGACGGAACTGACTCCTCTTTGTTCGGCGTACCGCTGAACAGTTGAAAAGCATAGAACTGATTATTTTCCATACTCGGCAGACCCTCGTTGTTTTTGATGACGATTGTCAGGTTTTCGGCGGCCATCGCCGGAACTGTTGCCGCAAACGCCATCAATAATACAAGCGCGAGGCTCAGCAGCCGTGTGGAGACTCTCTTTTTGTTCATTTTCTTCATTTTGATTTTTCCCTCCATTATATTTATTTTTATTTCAGACGTAGTGTGCCGGCGTTTCGGATCGAGGTCACACGGCTTGCTTTGATATTGTTTTTGCATACCGTGCCTTTATCTTTCCGTTGTTACTCCGCGTGCCCGTTTTTCTTTCGCTTTTTATATGCTAAGACAGCAGTCACGGTAAGCAACGCAAGCGCGCCGCACAGTATATAGAACTCTGCGCCGAGTCCGCCCGTAAAAGGCAGAGAAGTCGCTTGAGCGTTCACAAAAATAAGATACACGTCCGCCGTTGCGGGAACGCCGGCACCGGCATCGGTAATCGTACCGGTCACGGATTTTGTTTCCTGATCGTGACTCAGCGTACTGTTATTGTCATTCCCGTCTTCCACACGCTGAAGGTTGTACCCGTACGCCCCGGTTTCGGAGACGGAATATTGCGCGCCAAACGGGATATTCTTGATTATAATCTTCTCGAGGTGCTTAAGTGTGAAGGAGGCGGTCAGCGTTTTACTGCCGTCCGGCTCCGCTCCCTCTGTCCATTGAGTAGCAAGGGATTCACCTGACTCACTGCCCGCAGTGTACCGCGTCACGATCAGATCGGCCGGATCCGGTTCCTCTCCTGCCGGAGCGGTCAGCTTAACCTCAAAGGTAAACTCCGCGTTTACGTCGGGATTATCATTTTCTATCCGCTTCTCAACGGCAAGCGATCCCAGCCTCTGCTTGACGTTGGTAAAGGTGACCTGAGTGGCGACAACATTACCGGGGGCGGCGGCGGAGACCGGCGTTTTTTGAATAGTACCCTGCACCGCGTAATGATTTTCGACTGTTCCGCTTGTTTCGCTTGCAGGATATTTTTCATTCTTCGTTTCTGTCACCGTGTAGCCCGTGCCGACCGGCAAGCCATAGATAACGATACTTTCCGACGCTTTCAGGGTAAAGGTGTATTGCCCCGTTGTTTCGTCGGGGGTCAGCGTATTCAATGCGGCAATCGCTTCTTCATCAGTCGGAGCGGGTGCGCCTCCCGCGGAGGAGCCTTTGTTGACATCAGCCGTCGGTCCCCTCCAGTAAGGCAGAGCGCCGAGCGTATATCCCGGCTCCGCGTTTGCAGACCAGTCCTCGGGGAGGGTAAAGTCCGCGGTGTATTCAAAATCAATGTTCCTGTCCTTGTCGGTTATATCCGCTCCGGGCCCGCTCTCCAGAGTTTTGGAAACCTCCAGCGCGTCAAGGTCGTAGGCGTTCAGATAATGAGCCTGCTGCTCATAGACACCTGTGCTGCCGAATACGGAGTAGACATTCTCGCCGAACTGCGCGGTGCTGCCGTCCTGCGGGTCGCTCTGCGGCAGTCCGTCGGGACCGACGGTGTATGTGTAGGATCCATCTTGCGAAACATTGTGAGTGACGCTCTTGAAGCGGTAATTCGCATTTTGATCATCAGCTGTAATGCTTTCCGTAACGCGGTATATTGTGTTCATATCAATACCTGTCAGCAGCAGTCCGTAGCCGTGGGTAAGGGTAAATTTCGCGGTATGCTTTTTAATATAAGCAAGATCCGCAATATCCGGACTCAAGCCGTTCGGAACAGTTTCGTCATAGAGTGAATCACTATCGCCGAGACCGAACGTCAGGGTTTCGCTCCAGTAGGGGCTTTGGGTGCTGTACGGGCTTGTGACGGCCACGTCGGTGGCGTAGGAGCCTTTGAGGGTATCGGTCACGTGCGAGAGGGTAAGCAGTTCAAACCCGTCCGATGCTGCGCTCAGCAATTCAGGCTGCCCGAGATCACCCGTCAGAGCCTCAGGGCTTCCGTCCGCTGTCTGCTGCCCCGTGAACGCGTCGTACTGCGCCCCGGTGAATAGCCAAACCTGCTTTGCGTAGTAGGTCGCGCTGTCTGCGGCGCCCGCTTGCTTTACGTTGATTTTTTCATTTATTTTATCCGGGCCGACAGCGTTCGGAACACCGGGGTTCGCGGAGTTCTCATATACCCGCAAAGTGCTGGTGCCGGTGTTTGAACCGACAAACACATAGCGGATATTCTCGGCGGGGATTCTCCCCGCTTCAGGTTTATCCTCCTCGTCTGCGTAGACGTAGATCGGCAGATTTTCCTCATCCGTGCCGGTCTGCACTATGCGGCGGCCTGTCGTATCAACCATCGCTTTGGTGCCGTCGGTATCCAGAAGGAAGTATTTGGGATCCAACACAAGGTCGGCGTAGTTTAGCTGACGGCTCCAACTTTGTCCGCCGTTTTCGCCGTTTTCGGCTTTTACGACAATGGCGTTATAATTGCCCTCCCTGCCGTCAACGAACACCTGGAAATTAAACTTTCTGCCGGTGTCCACCGGCGCATTCTTAAGTGAGCCGACTGTCTTCGTGACCAGAAGGTCGGAATCCGCAACGATAAGCCGGCCGTTGTTGCCGAGGTAGACGTCTACCATGATGTTTTCGTTCTCACCCAAGCCGGAGCTTATGCCGATGGTGGGAAGATAGTAGTTATTCGAGGTGCGGGTTATGTTGCCCTCGTAGTAGCCGACGGTGAAGGCGGGATCGTCCGCCTTGTCGGGGAACCGCTCTTTCCGATAACTCGAAAGCGCCTTGGAAAGACCTGTTCCATTCTCGTTCTCGCCGGTGTATATTTCGCCGCCGACTTCAGTTCCGTTCACAGTATGTTTCTTTGTTTTTCCGCCGACTGCCTGAGCGAGCATTCCCACGCGAAGTCCGCCGGGTTTCGCCGCGACCACCCAGTCGCCGCTTCTCTGAATCTCATCGGCTTTTTGCTTCGCGGCCGCGTCTGACTGCAGCTCATCGAGTTTTTTAAGATTGCCGTTTTCATCATATATATTATCGTACCCGATGTAGTCCTTGCCGCGAGAGGCGTCGCCCGTGTCGGTGGCGGAGAGATAGGGGTAGGTCTGCTGGATTCTCGTTGAAGTGTCCGGGGAAGCGTCGCACCAGCAGAGCATATCGCCGTTTTTGATGCCGGAGGCGTGAAATCCTGAGCCGAACTCGCTGCCCTTTCTCGCGACGCAGTAATATACTTCAGAGGCTGAGCCGGAACATAAGGACGCAGACGGGTCGGTCGCGGCGTCTATTGTAAGATCAAAATAATCTATCGGCAGGAAGTAATAGCTGTCGGACGGGAAAGGATCCTCGCCTGCCGTCGTCTTGGTAGTGTCACTCAGGCGGTCGGTCTTTAAGAGTACTATATCACCTGCCGCAAATTCAGGAGGAGCGTTTCCGAAAAGCGTATTCAGCGCACTTACAATCTGCTCGTTCGTGGCTTTCATACCGGAGCTTACTCCTTCGCAAACCAAATCGCACGCGGCGATCCTGCCGCCGAAATACGGACCGTCAAATCCTTCGCCGGTATCAACCGGCTCCCATGTGCCGTTATCGGTGTATCGGTAAGCCGTCTTATATAAGGGCAGAGGCCTCTGAAAGAGGTAGTAGCTGTTCTCGTCGGAGGGGGAGAAGGTCACTGCCGGGTCGCCGTAGGAATACTCGATATCGTTGGTGACGTACGAGTCATAGCGGTTCTCCGGGTTGTACCAGTTCGCGAAAAACTCAAGACTGCCGACGCCTTTTGTCGTTTCATTCAAGCCATCAAGCCCGCGCGCCAAAGCCCAGTCACTGTTAGATGCCCTGTTGTTTTTACTGTACTCCGCGCTCACTTTCGCCGTATCAACTCGTCTGTCGCCTGTGAGCAGATCGTCCTCGATGCCGACATCATAGAACACCCTCAGAGGGAAGGACGAGGATTCCGGGCTGTTCTCCGTGACACTATCAACGGGGTCTTGAGCCGGGATATTGCTCTCGTATGTCCATGTGTCGTCAACATCTTGAGTCAGGTTTACGGTGCGGAGGGGGATCATATTGGAAGGAACGTTTATCCACAGCGCCCTGTCGAAGCTTGTGTCCGACGCTAATCCGCCCGTGGATTCGCTGAAGTCGCCGGAGTCCTCGACCCAGATGCGCAGGTCGCTTAATCTGTACGCGCCGAGGTCGGTTATGACAGGCTGTTCCTTCTGGGGATAGACGGGGTTTATCTGAATATCATTCCGATTGTCTTCACTAAGGTTAAGCCGGTAGAACGTGTACTCGGTCGAGCGCATTCTCGCTACCGAAACGTCCTCTCCGTCCAAACTGTCTTTTACATTCTCGAGGGAGGGGACAAAGGTCGCGGCTGTCTTTGCGTTTACCCGATAGACCCAGCCGGCATCCCAGGCGTCATTTTTGTCCGTGAAAAGGTCATTTCCGGTTCCGCCGTCAGCCTTAGGATATTTATCGGCACCGCCGTACAGCAAATTATCAAGGTCGCTTAAATCACCCTTGTACCAGCCCTCTTTGAGGTAGGACTTTCCGTCGGTACCGGTATCCTTAAACTCATCTGCTCTTGCGCTTTTAAGCAGAGACTCGTTAAAATTGTAGCTGTAGGCGGCGGCCTTTGTAATGTTGTAAATGCGCCCGAAGAGGAGCAGTTTTTTTACGTCTTTGACTTCCATATACTTGCCGATCGGATCCATGAAAGTCACCGAGTCGGAAATGCCGAGGCCGTTTGAACCCGAAACGGGGGTGAAGATCACCTGATTGATATTATTAACAAGCTCGGTAAAGGTTTCCATCATTGTACCTGCGCTAACATCAGAAAAGCTGTCGTTGTAATTAATATTATTTATAATATCTTGATTGGTAACAGTGGTGATAACATCGGTACCTTTGTTATCATCCGTGTAACCGCTTTGAGGAAGCGTATTTATCGGATATGTTACTCCCGAACTACCGCTCGAAGCCGCCTGCGCAGTTACGGAGCCTCCGCTGCCGTTCGCTAATTTCATCCAGCTTTCCCACAACGCATATGCTGATGTAATATCATCTTTTTGCGCTTCAAAACTACTTGCTTTATTCTTAAAATTATCCGGCGTGGGAGGATCGGAGTTAAAATAAAGCCGTGGATCCAATGTAGAATAAACACGTGGAATCTGCCATTTATCTTCAGGGGTATCCACGCTGATCGTATTAACGGAAAAGTGCAGATTATTTAAATACTGTTCGGCTACATCGCTGTTTTGCAACAGAGCGTTGTATCTGTTGAAGACCTTGGACTTCATAAACGACGCCGTCAAAAGGACATCTAAAATCGGTCCCGTGCTGTAATAAGTGCTGTCAACTTCCGATCTGTATTTTTTATAATTACCGTCATATCCGGCGGGATTGGTAGTAAGATCATCGGGAATTTCATCAAGAAGCGGCAAATTATACCATTCATCTCCGGTGGCTTTACTGCTGCTACTGTTAGTCTTTAAAGCGTAGTTGCTGCCGCCGTCAGTCATAACAAATGCCACGGGGGTGCGGGGAACCGTGATCGTCTTGCCATAAATCTCCGAATAATAAGTATAGGTCACATCTTCCACCGATCTATAATTGCTGTAAAGTTCATCAAAGCCCTTATATATGCCCGCCTGCAGATCTGTATGGTATCCTACCAAAGTCGCATTTTTCCACTCCGCTTTGGTTGTGTCGGAACTCCTATAACCGTTTCTTACTCTATTATCAACTTCCGTTGATTGGTTTTTCTCGATTTTTGTGGCATGGGCACGAACCGTATATGTTCCGTTTGAGTTTGTGCTTAACGGAAAAGTGCCTTTTTCATATGTGGTAAAGTCACCTACAGTAAGATAACTTTCTGTTGATATCTTCTCGTAATGACCCAAAGGCAATAATGTAGCCGCGGTCAGACCGTACGCCACTACGGCGACACGGTTGGTCTCATTCTGCGCCATCAGGAAATCTATACTTTTATTAATTGCATCCAAGGTCTGATAAACCCGGGAATGTTGTCTGCGAGGTTCTACCTCACCGGAGTGTTTGCTGACATCATCATTAACATCCCATGCCATAGACCCGGACATATCCAGTACAATGACCAGATCAATGGGATTTTTAAACTTCTCGTTTATATGAACGCTGCTCCCCAGAGCGGAAAAGACTTCGAGAAAGTCAGCGGTCGATCTTACGGTGAAATTGTTATGGCTATTATCTAAATTGCTCTGTAATGTTTCGTCAACGCCGTCAAGCGAGGCGGTGAGATAGAGGTCCCTGCCGTCAAACGTGCGCGTCAAACCTTTGCTTTCGTCGATGGTCTGCGAAATTTCCTGCTCACTGGCGAAAACGCTCTTGTCCGTCCAGAGCCTGCCCGCGCTGCGGGTGTCGGAAAGAAGGTTCACCATTTCACGGTAGGTGTCCATAGTGGACGGATCCGCCTCACGAAGCAGTGTGCCTTGAGTGGCTTTTTTCACACTGGCTGCCGCACTGACGGGAGAAACCATTATGTCCATACCGCACAGCACCGCCGCTATCATCGACAGGCAGAGCATAACTGCAACCACCCTGTACAGCGAATGCTTTAACGCGCTTTTTATCTTTATTTTTTTACGCATATGTTTGTATTCGGCTTTATATTCCCTTTTTTTCATTTTCAGGCATCCTCCTTAAAAAACACTCTGTCGATTGCCCGTACATATGTTCGTTTATTCCAATTCATCTAATATGAAACCTGACGTCCGATTTTTAAACCGCCGGGTTACGCGAAACCGACGTTCATTTATTTTGAAGAATATCTTTGTATTAAAATAGTTCATGGCATATCTCACCTTTTGTATATTTTGTTAATAAAACAACATTAATATAAAAATATAAAGCTGTTATCATTAACAATATTTTAGCTACTGACTCATAGTACATTGTATGACTTATCCGGGGTTTTGTCAAGTGCGCAAAGCGAAATTCATATAAATTAATAAAAAATTTTTCATTTTTTGTTTGTTTCCGTCGTTTTTTAAGGTTTATGTGCGGGGCTTCGCCCCTGTGGCCAAAAATCCGCTTTACGGCTTTACCGAAGCCCTTTCGGGCGGTGGGGCCAAAGGGGGCGCGGCTCCCCTTAAATAACTAAAAAATCAAGCGGCATATGAGGGACGTTAGCCCCGAGTATGCGGCCCGCCGCCTTGCAAGGCGTCAATATGGGGCTGCGGGACAGCACGTTGAATGCTCAGTAGACAAAATTTTCATTTTGTTGCTGATTTATCCGAGGAGAGTCAATTTAAACGCAGGGAGAATTGATTGAAAACTCTGACTGCGTTTTAATTCTCGGATATTTCCTTTAAAATGGCGCGGCAAAACAGACCGTATTAAAAAATACACTACGGTCTTATTTGTCATGCCTATGTAAAGCGAAATTTTTGTGAAAGGGCTTGTATTTTGCCGAAATATGTGTTATCATTTCTCATGTCGGATTATATGGTGCGTTGTTTGCGAATAGCGAAGGACAAAATGAAAATTTTGTCTACTGCACAAGTCCCAGCCTTTCAAGCTGTCGTGCGTGCTCCTCTCCGGTGGAGAGCAGATAAATGCGCGTGGTTTCTATGGAGCTGTGGCCGAGCAGGTCGGCGAGCTTTGCGACGTCCCGCGTCACTTTGTAGTAAATCCTCGCGAACAGGTGGCGAAGGTTGTGCGGGAATACTTTTGAAGCTTTCACGCCCGCCTTTTTGCAGATTGCTTTCATTTCCGCCCATATCTGTTTTCTGGACATTCCCTTACCGCTTTTGGTGATGAAGATTTCACCTGAAGCGATTTTTTGTTTTCGGGCGAATTTCTGCAACTTCCGGCACAGTTTTCCCGGCAAAAGTATTGTGCGTATTTTACCCTTGAGCGAGATTTCCGCATTTTCGTCGTTAACCGCTTTAACGGTGATGTACTTCACTTCAGATACGCGGATACCCGTTGCGCCTATTGTTTCAATAAGCAGCGCAAGGCGGTCGTCTCCCTCTTTTTCGGCGGCGGCAATAAGCCTTTCGTACTCGTGCTTTTTCAGAGTGCGGCTTTCTTCCTGAAACAGCTTTCTCTGTATACGCAGAAATTTCACCTTTATGCAAAGCCCGGCAAAACGGCAGTAGGTGTTGACGGCCGCCAGCATGGAGTTCACCGTTACAGGCTTGTATCCCTCGCTGAGCAAATACTCTTTCCAGACGGCAACGGTTTCTTTCTCAAGCGGTCTGCCGTCAAGCCATGCGGAAAACGCTGTCATGTCGCGGATATACTTTCGGATCGTTCCTGCTTCCCGCTCCTCTCCGATAAGCCATGTCTTAAATTTTTCGAGATTTTCTTTTGTAATTTTGTGTGTCGTGTTTTCCATAATGAATTTCTCCCTGTTTTATATTTTGTCTTATATATTGTAATCCAAAATTGTTTTATCATTCGGAACGCACGACGACTTGTGAAGAACGGTTCGTTTGCAAAAACGCGTTTTAATGTAATTTTAACAATAAAAACCGCCTGCCTTTAATATATGATCATTACCATATATTTAAAGACAGGCTTTATAATGATGCCAATAACTAATATTTGCGAACCGGCTTTTAATTTTTTCCTTTACCACGATTATTGACAAACAGCATAAAGAAAAAGCAGCTGCCGAAGCAGCTGCTGTGTTTATGTTGGCATCTTCCTATTTTCCCGGATCGTCACCAATCAAGTATCTTCGGCACCATTGAGCTTAACTTCCGTGTTCGGCATGGGAACGGGTGGACCCTCAACGTCATCAACACCAACTTTATTTTGCGGTCTTTCCCGACTGCCTGATCAGTATATCACATCTTTCCGTAAAATGCAAGCGTTTTTTAAAAATTTTTTGGTTAAGGCACTCGACCGTGCGGCGAAAAACTTCGCAGTGAATTGGGATTGACTGTGTGCCGCGCAGGAAGTCAGAGCTTGATTAGCACACGGCAGTTCATTGGTAACTTCGTCCCCACGCGGCGGGGTGTCCCCGCAGGCAAGACGCGGAGTCGTTTTTTGACTTACGTCAAAAAACTTCGGCACCGATTAGGGTCTGTTATGTGCCGCGCAGGAAGTCAGAGCTTGATTAGCACACGGCAGTTCATTGGTAACTTCGTCCCCACGCGGCGGTAAACTTCCCTTGCCGACGTCGAGCGAGGCTTGCCGAGCGATTACGCGTCTTGCGTGTCGAGGCACTCGACCGCGAACCAAGAAGTTTTAACTGTTTTCAACATACTTTTCAACAGAGATAAAAGCGGTTTTCGGAGCTTTGCGGGAAAAGCAGCTACCCCTCCCGTTTTTGCGCCTTTAAACTTGAATTGTACCGCAAAAGAGATTTTCAACATCAAACCGTTGAAATCGTTGAAAACTTACTAACAATAAAGTTAATAATTATTTTTATTTCATGGAGAAATTTTGCTGAAATACCTACTATATCTTGTGTTTCTTGCAAATTTCGACTGTGTTTTGTAATATTTTAGAAACCTGAGATTACAAATTGTAATTTGTTTCCAACATTTTCAACGTAACGCCGTTGAAAACTCCGTAATTATCAACTTTTAACCGTGAAATTTCAATATGTGCTTTTCCCGTTATTCAGCAAGGCAAACTTGCCGATAACCGATATAAAACGAGCGGGTCTGCCGCTCAAGCGGGGAGCGTCCCGCCGCCTGAGCCGACGGCTGAAAAATACTCGCTGTCGAGAATTGAAAGGTGGTCAATGTCATAGTAAAAGCCGTCTTTCAGAAGTTCACTGCGCGACGTACCCTCAAACGAAAATCCGAGCTTTTCCATCACTCTGCGCGACGCGCCGTTACAGCTCATGCAGCACCCGCCGAGGCGCTTCAGCTTTAAATCCCGAAAGGCAAACGTCAGCATTGCTCTGCCGCCCTCTGTCGCATAACCTCTGCCCCAGTGCGCGGGGTCAACCAGATACGTTATATCCCCTCTGTTGTGCAGAGAGCTTATATTCACTATGCCGATATTCCCGACATACTCGCCTGTGGAAAGCAGAAACATACCAAATTCGTAGCCTGTGCGGTTTTTCGCCGTCGAGCGTATATACCTTATCCACCAGTGCGCGCGCTTTTTTGTGTAGTCACGCGGTATGGAGTATGTAGTGCGATATACGCCGTCAGTGCCAAAAACACGGGCGACGCTCTCCGCGTCGGCGTCCTCATATGTCCGTATGATAAGACGCCCGGTCGTACACAAAACCATAGGATCACCCTTTGTTATGCTTTATAGAACGGCTCAGAGGTGCTTGCCGTCCGCGCGCCTGTGTCCGTGCTTATGTGCGCGGACGAAACGAGCCTGTCCTCATATACATTATAGTATTCCTCATCGGAAAATATGAATGCGGCAGCCTTTTCTCCCTTAAAAATATCTATATAAAAGTTATCTGTCACGGGCGAAAACGCCGCCCACAGCTTTTCCGCCGTTCTCAAACCCTCTATTATCTTTAATATACAGCTCTTTGGTCTTATACTTATCAAATTCTTCTATCAGTTCCCGTATCCCAGACATATCCGTTTCCGTCTTCGTCCGGTAATTTAACGTAGCGCGGCAAAAAAATATATATACGGTTTAATCCCGTGTCAGCGGAGCTTTGTCAGCCGCCGCAGAACCCGGTAACGGCGATTTCTTACGCCGCTATGGAAGCGGTGGCATCGCCCCGGTTTCTTTTGAATTTCTCAATAAAGGGTCTGCCACGTCATTACAGGCCGAATGAATAGTTCGGGGCTTCCTTTGTTATCTGAATATCATGCGGGTGACTTTCTTTAAGACCCGCTCCCGTGATCTTGACAAACTTCGCCTTTTCGTGCAGCTCCTGTATCGTCGCGCAGCCTGTATATCCCATACCGGCGCGCAGACCGCCCATGAGCTGATATATAGTATCGGACAGCATTCCCTTGTAGGGGACACGGCCCTCGACGCCCTCGGGTACAAACTTCTTGTTACTCGCCTGAAAATATCTGTCCGAGCTGCCTCTGCCCATCGCGCCGAGGCTGCCCATGCCGCGATATACCTTAAACTGTCTGCCCTGATATATTTCGCTTTCGCCCGGCGATTCCTCGCAGCCCGCTACGAGAGAGCCTATCATTACAACGCTTCCGCCCGCGGCGAGAGCCTTGACAATATCGCCCGAATATTTAACGCCGCCGTCGGCAATAACGGGAATGCCGTGCTTCGACGCCTCGCAGGCGGCGTCGAAGATAGCTGTTATCTGCGGAACTCCTATGCCCGCGACAATTCTCGTTGTGCAGATAGAGCCGGGACCTATGCCGACCTTAACGCAGTCGGCGCCCGCGTCAATAAGAGCTTTCGCGCCTTCGGCCGTCGCTATATTGCCCGCTATCAGCTGAACGTCCGGGAAAGCCTTTTTGACTTTGGCGACGGAATTGACTATATTCTGATTGTGACCGTGAGCCGAGTCTAAAACAAGTACGTCCACCTGAGCCTTTACAAGCTCCGCAACCCTCTCAAGTACGTCGGGAGTACCTCCGATAGCCGCCGCGCACAGCAGGCGGCCGCTGTCGTCGCGGGCTGAATTGGGGAACTGTACGCTTTTTTCAATATCCTTGATAGTGATAAGTCCCTTGAGGTAGCCCTTTTCATCAACGATCGGGAGCTTTTCTATTTTATGTTTTTTGAGTATCTCCTGCGCCTCGCTGAGTGTAGTCCCTACAGGCGCGGTGACAAGTTCCTCGTGCGTCATGACGTTGGCTATCCTCTGGCTGTAGTCGCTGTCACTCATAAAGCGCAGGTCGCGGTTCGTGATAATTCCGACAAGCTTGCCGTCGCGGCATATGGGAACGCCCGAGATCTTGTACTTCGCCATAAGCTGGTTGGCGTCCGAAACATAGTGGTCGGGAGTGAGGAAAAACGGATTGACGATAACGCCGTTTTCGGATCTCTTGACGCGGTCTACCATATCCGCCTGCTGTTCGACAGGCATATTCTTATGTATAACTCCTATTCCTCCCTCCCGGGCAATAGCTATAGCCATTTTCGTTTCCGTTACGGTATCCATCGCCGCGGTTATGATAGGAGTATTCAGCTTGATTTTTTTAGTGAGGAAGGTGCTGATGTCAACATCCTTAGGTTCTACGTTTGATTCTCCCGGAATAAGCAAAACATCATCAAATGTCAAGCCCTCTTTGACAAATTTTTCTTCAAAACTCATATCGATCATCAAAAATTCCTCCTCATTTTTATATGGTTCCACAAATGTTAATTTTAAAATTATATCATAAAAGCACATGATTATTATGGTTTATAAGAATAATCATGCCGGATTAAAATAAAATATCGGACAATATTATTTTCCCAAGGCAGATGTAAAAATAAAATCCGTTCCGAAAGCCGTGCCCCGGAACAGATTTTTCTCAATATATTATTTTTCCGCCCTGATAACGTCTATGCCCATATACGGTCTGAGAACCTCGGGAACCGTGACAGAACCGTCCTCGTTCTGATACTGCTCTACTATGGCGGGAATGACGCGGCTCGTCGCAAGCCCCGACGCGTTCAGAGTATGCGCGAAGTGAATCTTTTTGTCACCGCCCCTGTATCTTATGTTTCCGCGGCGCGCCTGATAGTCCCTCGCGTTTGAGGCGGAGCTTACCTCCTTGTAGATACCCATGCTCGGTATCCATACCTCGATGTCGTACGTTCTTGCCATAGAGAACGAGCAGTCGCCCGCGGCAAGCTTGCTGAGCCTGTAATGCAGACCAAGCTCCTGCACGATCCTCTCGGCCTTGCCGACAAGCTCCTCAAACGCTGTATCGGACTTGTCGTCCTCAGTATACTGAACCATTTCCACTTTATTGAACTGATGGCCGCGTATCATGCCGCGCTCCTCGCTGCGGTAGCTGCCCGCCTCTCTGCGGTAGCACGGCGTGTAGGCGATATACTTTTTAGGAAGCTCCTCTACGGGAATTATCTCATCTCTGTGGAGATTTACAAGGGCTGTTTCGGCGGTGGGCAGCATAAATTTTTTGTCGCTGCTCGTGGGATTCTGTATCCAGTAAACCTCATCGGTGAATTTCGGGAACTGCCCCGCGACATATCCGCATTCATAGTTTAGCATATGAGGAGGGAGTATAAACTCATAGCCGTCGCCGATATGCTCGTTTATAAAGAAGTTGAGGAGCGCCCACTCAAGTCTTGCGCCCAAACCCCTGTAAAGCCAGCTTCCGGATCCCGCTATCTTCGCTCCGCGCTGATAGTCTATCATGCCGAGGCTCTCGCACAGGTCAACGTGGTTCTTTGCCTCAAAGCCGAATGCCGGCTTTTCTTTAAAGTACCTGACGGGTTCATTCTGTTCCTTGCCGCCGGCGGCAACGTCATCATCGGGCAGGTTCGGCAGTTCGAGAAGCAGTTCTCTCTGTTTCGCGTCAAGTTCCTGAAGTTTAGCGTCCCCGTCCTTTATTCGCGCGACAAGTTCTTTCATTCTCGCCATTATTTCGGAAGCGTCTCCTCCCGCTTTCTTTATCTTTGGGATCTCCTTGGAGGCGGCATTCTGTTCCGCTTTCATCGCCTCGACACTGCCTATGACCTCTCTGCGCTTCGCGTCTATTTCAATAATGCTGTCTACAGTTTTATCAAGATCCATATCGCGTTTTCTGATTTTTTTCTTTACCTCGTCCGGTTTTTCTCTTATAAGTTTAATATCTATCATTTTATTTATCTCCTTACAATATCGTTCAAATAATACCGGCCGTTTTTATTATTCATCATGCCGGCAGGTAAAATTTTCACGGCGAAAGCGCGCTTACATATCTCCGCCCAATATTTGCGCGAGCCGGAGCAGATCGTCCTCACCGTAAAATTCAATCTCCAGCGTACCCTTGTTTTCCTTTTCGTTGATAACCTTTACCCTGCGGCTAAGATGCTCGTTCAGCGAAAGCTCGACCTCGTCATATATCGGCGCGCGTTTCGCGCGGGGCTTTCGGGGCTTGTCCCCTCCATCGGAGTTATGCTTCTTAGCCAGTCTTTCAATATCTCTCACCGTAAGATCCTGAGGAACGATCGCCTTTGCGGTTTTAATCATGGCTTCCACGTCGTTAAACGCAAGCAGCGCACGCGCATGACCCGCGCTGATTTCGCCGTCTTTCAGCATTTGAAGTATCTCGTTCGGCAGATTGAGCAGACGCATGGAGTTTGCAATCGCGGGGCGGGACTTGCCTACCGCCTTTGCGACCTCGTCCTGTGTATAGCCGTGGTTATCCATAAGGGATTTATAGCCGAGAGCCTCCTCCACAGAGTTCAGGTCCTCACGCTGAAGATTCTCTATCAGTGCGATCTGTGTCACCTCGCTGTCGGTCATCTCGCGGATAATAACGGGAACCTCCGAAACGCCCGCCATACGGCAGGCGCGCCATCGGCGTTCGCCCGTGACGAGCTGATAGCCGCCTCCCGGTATGGGACGCACAATCAGCGGCTGAATAACGCCGTGGAGCGCGATAGAGTCCGCAAGTTCACGCAGGCTCTCCTCGTTAAAGTTTTTCCTCGGCTGTTCCCTGTTCGGCTCGATCTCGGATATTTTCAAGGTGACGGTGCCGCCGCCCTCCGTATCGTTTTCTATAAATATTGCGTCAAGGCCTTTGCCGAGACCGCCCAATTTTGACGCCATAATCTCATCTCCCTTAAGAATTATTTCTGATTATCTCATCTGCGAGAGCCTTATATGTCACCGAGCCCTTACACGTTTTATCAAAGTACATTACGGGCTTGCCGAAGCTGGGCGCTTCCGAAAGTCTTACTCCGCGCGGTATGACGCTTGAGAACACCTTTTTCGGAAAGAAGCGCTTGACTTCCGCGACCACCTGCTGAGTCAGGTTCAGTCTGCCGTCATACATGGTAAACAAAACGCCCTCTATTTCAAGGCGTTCGTTATATGTACGCTTGATCCTCCTTACGGTGTTCATAAGCTGTGACAGACCCTCGAGCGCGTAGTATTCGGGCTGAATGGGGACAAGCAGGCTGTCGGCGGCACAGAGCGCGTTTGCCGTTATAAGTCCGAGCGACGGTGGGCAGTCAATGAAAATATAGTCGTATTCACCCCTGAGCGGGGCGAGTGCGTTTTTCAGCCTTGATTCTCTGCCGTCAAGCTCCGCAAGCTCCAGCTCCGCCGCCGCGAGATCCATACTTGAGGGGATAATATCAAGTCCCTTAAACCCGGTTTTGACGACCGCCTGTTTTGAGCTTACTCCGTCTATCAAAATATCATATGAGGATGTTTTTACCCCCCGTTTACCGACGCCTACACCGCTTGTCGCGTTACCCTGCGGGTCAACGTCAACAAGCAGAACCTTTTTGTCCGACATTCCCACTCCCGCGGAGAGATTGACGGCAGTCGTCGTTTTTCCGACGCCGCCCTTTTGATTCGCAATAGCTATAATCTTTGCCAATATAAATCACCCGATAAAGCTTCAGATTTCTTCAAAATTTTTACAACGAACATATTATACCACATTACTCCGCAAAATAAAAGAGAAAATTGCGGTCGAGTACCTCGACAGTCAAGACGCGGCGGGGTGCCCCCGCAGGCAAGACGCGGCGGGGTGCCCCCGCAGGCAGGACGCGGCGGGGTGCCCCCGCAGGCAGGACGCGGCGGGGTGCCCCCGC
>CAYLOD010000027.1:12242-19688 GCA_964385235.1 uncultured Clostridium sp. | reverse complement strand
AGCGCTTGAATGGCATTCAAGAGGTCAGCGGTTCGATCCCGCTTATCTCCACCATATTGTGAAAGCCCACACAGCGCCGGAAAATCCGGCGCTGTGCGGGTCTTTTTTTACTGCCCCGTAATTTAATAAAAGGTATTTACGCGATGATTTATATGGAATTACGGAAAAGACAGCCATACGCGGCTGTCTTAACGGTATATGAAAACTGATTTTTGTAGGATTTGAAAAATTCATTTGCTATTTTTTCGGTTTGTTTTTTGCCTCTATTCTGTCAAAAATGAGATTAAACAGCTTGGTAAGCGCCCACAGCATAAACGCGGAAATCGCGGTTATCACAATGAGCGGAATGACCATTCTTACCGAAAAGTATGTGAGGGAGAAAAGTCGGTGGAAACAAAGTATTCCAATGCTGAGTCCGGCTATCATACATACAAACAGAGCAATCCTGATTTTATTAAACGGCAGGCACTTTTTATACAGAACCATAATGCCCATGATGGAGGCTATCGTGACCGCAAGCGTCACATACTCCTCATGTGACATATCAAAGCTGTGTTCGGAAACAATAACAAGTATTATGCTTAATGCTGTCGCGATTCCGCCCGGAAGAGCCGATCTCATTATGTTATTAAAGAACTGCCCCTTTATTCTGTTTTTATTGGGCTCAAGCGCGAGCACAAAGGAAGGTATGCCTATCGTAAACATATTCAGGAGCGTCATCTGAATAGGCTGAAACGGCGCGGATAAATTGACAAAAATAAAAACGATCGCAAGAATAGCCATATAAATCGACTTGACAAGAAACAACGAGGCGGAACGCTCTATATTATTTATTGAACGCCTGCCCTCCGCGACGACCTTCGGCATAGAGGAAAAGTTTGAGTTTAACAAAACGAGCTGAGAAACGTTTCTCGCCGCGTCGCTTCCGGACGCCATAGCCACACTGCAGTCCGCCTCCTTAAGCGCGAGGACGTCGTTTACTCCGTCGCCCGTCATCGCTACTGTATGCCCGTGCGACTGCAGAGCCTGTACGAATTTTTTCTTCTGCGCGGGAGTAACTCTGCCGAATACGGCGTTTTCGTTTATTGCCTTTTCTATATCCTCATCGGTTTTAAGCGTTGTCGCGTCAACGCATTTATCGTAGTCTTTAACTCCCGCGCGCCTTGCGACGTCGGAAACAGTCAGCACATTGTCGCCGGAGATAACCTTTATATCGACATTCTGCTCCTCAAAAAACTTCAGCGTTTGAGGAGCTTCCTTGCGGATCTTATCAACTAAAAGCAGCAGTCCGCAAACCTCAATATCGTCCGGCAGATCACGTTCGTTAAAATCATTTTTTGAATGAACGATTATGAGAGAGCGATAGCCCTTTGAATATTTTTCAAGGAGCTTTGACAGGTCACGCGGGATTTTATCCTTTAGAATAAACTCAGCCGCGCCTATGATGTATGAACCTTCCTTTTCAAAATAAGCTCCCGACCATTTTTTCTCAGATGAAAACGGCATTATATTGCTGCATACCCAATCGGAACTGTTTGGAAATCTTTCCCTTATTGCGGAAAACGTCGCGTTATTGTCGTCAAGTCCTGATGTAAGAGCTGTCAATGCAGCCTCAAGCTTCTCATTTTTAAAATTACCGTATGGTATTACGTCTACAAGCTCCATACAGCCTTCTGTTATAGTTCCCGTCTTGTCAAGACACAGCACGTCTACCCTCGCGAGTGTTTCTATGCAGTACAGCTCCTGTACAAGTACCTGTTGCTTTGAAAGCCTTACGACACTGACTGCCAAAACAGTACTCGTGAGAAGGATAAGACCCTCCGGTATCATTCCTATAAGCTGTGAAACGGTCGAAAGCACCGTATGCTTAATATCTCTGCTGACGTCATACTGATTAAGCGCGAGAAAAATGCCTATCGGTATGATGATAATCGTAACAAGCTTTATTATCCTTTTAAGAGTCGTCATTATTTCTGAGTTTACCTTTTTAATATATTTTGTCTGAGCGGAGATAGACGAAACATAGTTATCGCTGCCGACGCACTCGACGCGCGCACGGCATCTTCCGCTGGCAATAAAGCTGCCCGAAAGGAGCTTGTCACCGACATTTTTATGAATTGAGTCGGATTCGCCTGTGAGGAGAGATTCATTTACATCACAGTTTCCCGAAAGCAGTATGCAGTCGGACGGCACCTGATTGCCGTTTGAAAGCTCGATAATATCGTCGAGAACAATATCGTTTACGCCTATATCCTGAATTCTGCCGTCCCTGACAACGTGTACTTTGACGGAGGATATTATCGAGAGCTTGTCTATTGTCTTTTTCGCGCGAATCTCCTGAAATATACCGATAGCGATATTGCAAAACATAACGCCTAAAAAAATAAGATTTTTATATGAGCCGACAAGAAATACCGCGGCGCCGAGTATCAGATTTAAAATATTAAATAAGGTAAGCGTATTGTCGAGGATAATCCTATTTATGCTTTTTGTCGGAACATCAGTATTATAGTTTACCTGACCAAGGTCCATTTTCTTTTTAACTTGCTCCGATGACAGTCCTTTTTGCGAGTCTGACTTTATCCGATATTTTTTATCTTTATCACGCACATACATTCACCTCGGCTAAACTTATATCTGATTGCAGAATAAATTATACCAATATATATATATCGTGTCAAGCGAGGCGCAATGTATATATTGCAACATAATTGTTGCTTTGCGTAACCGAATATTTATATATTGTGCCAAGGCGCGGGACGGGGCGCGAAATATTTACCGGTAAAGTTGACATATGCTTTAATATGATTTATACTGAATCAGACAGTTCATTTGCACCATCCTGTCTATAAATAAAACCGGGGCTTGTTACCGTTGAATTTGAACCGCGTGTGATTTAAGCGCGGTAATTTAAGAGCAGGCTTTGTCTGCTCTTTTATATATCGGGAGGAAAAGTATGTATACAATAATTTCCGAACAGAGCTTTGACTCTGCTCACTTTCTCGCGGGATATGCGGGAAAATGCGGCAATATCCACGGTCACAGGTGGCGCGTTATCATAGAGGCAGGCTGCGAATCGCTTATAGGAGACGGACAATATCGCGGTATGGTAACCGACTTCGGGGACTTAAAATCCGACCTGAAGAATGAGGCGGACAGATTCGATCATGCCTTTATAGTAGAAAAAAATACGCTCCGTGAAACGACCGTCAAAGCACTTGAGGACGAGGGCTTTCTATTGATTTTTGTGGATTTCAGACCGACAGCGGAAAATTTCGCGAAGTATTTTTACTCGAAAATGAGTGAAAAGGGCTACAATATAATCAAAGCGACAGTTTTTGAAACGCCCGGAAATTGCGCGACATACAGTGAGTGAGGCGCGGTATGGCATATTATGATGTTGCGGAAATATTCAGCAGTATTAACGGAGAAGGTGTTCTCGCGGGGCAGCTTGCCGTGTTTGTACGATTTAAGGGCTGCAATCTTAATTGCTCGTATTGCGACACGAAATGGGCTAACGCACCCGACGCTCACTCTGTACGCATGACCGAAAACGAGATATACGACGCTGTCAAGGCGGCGAAAATCAACAATGTCACCCTGACGGGCGGTGAACCGCTGTTCCGGGATAATATAAAAGAGCTTCTTGAGCTTCTCGGAAACGATACTTCACTTAATGTCGAGGTGGAAACAAACGGAAGCATAGACCTCAAAAATTTTGCAGGACTTCATAGATTCGTGTCATTCACTATGGACTACAAGCTGCCCGAAAGCGGTATGGAGGGCTTTATGAATCACGGTAATTTCGAGCTGTTAAGCGCGAAAGATACTGTGAAATTCGTCGTTGACAGCCTCGAGGATATGGAACGCGCAAAGGCTGTAATCTGCAAATATGACTTGATTAATAAATGCCATGTCTATCTAAGCCCTGTATTCGGGGCGACAGCTCCGTCAAGCATAGTTGAATATATGCTGAAAAACAACCTTAACGGCGTTAATCTTCAGCTTCAAATACATAAGTTCATATGGGATCCGAACGCAAGGGGCGTCTGAATACAGAAAGGAGTAACTCAATATGAAGGCTATGGTATTGGCGAGCGGCGGTGTTGACAGTACAACGTGTCTGGCAATGGCTGTTGACAAATACGGCTCTGAAAATGTGACCGCTCTCTCTATTTACTACGGACAAAAACACCAAAAGGAAATTGAAGCCGCGAAAAAAATCACAGCTTATTACAAGGTGGAGCATATCTGTCTCGACCTTGAGAAGATTTTTATGTACAGCGACTGCTCCCTGCTGTCACATTCGCAAAAGAAAATACCTCAAAAATCCTATGCAGAGCAGATTAAAAGCTCCGGCGGCAAACCCGTAACAACATATGTACCATTCAGGAACGGACTTTTTCTGTCATCTGCGGCGAGCATAGCTCTTTCCCGCGAGTGCGGCGTTATCTACTACGGCGCTCATGCCGATGATTCCGCGGGAAACGCCTACCCCGACTGCAGCGGCGCATTCAACAAAGCTATGAACGAGGCGATTTGGGAGGGAAGCGGACATCAGCTCAGAATAGAAGCACCGTTTGTAAATTTCTCAAAAGCCGACGTTGTAAGAATCGGACTGTCATTAAATGTCCCGTATGAGCTTACATGGAGCTGCTATGAGGGCGGCGACGTTCCCTGCGGAAAGTGCGGAACTTGTATCGACCGCGCCGCGGCGTTCGCCGCGAACGGTATAACAGAATATATTTGATAGGAGAAGCGGCATGGAAAGCTCAAGAAAACAGGAAAACGACATTACATTACTCGGAAACGCAGAAATCAAATACCCGACGGACTATGCGCCCGAAATACTTGAAACGTTCGCAAACAGGCATCCCGAAAACGATTACTTTGTAAAATTCAACTGCCCCGAATTTACAAGCCTTTGCCCTATAACAGGCCAGCCCGACTTCGCGTCAATAACAATATCGTATGTACCGTTTGAACGCATGGTAGAGAGCAAGTCGCTCAAGCTTTATCTTTTCAGCTTTCGCAATCACGGCGATTTTCACGAGGACTGCGTGAACACAATTATGAAGGATTTGATTAAGCTGACGGATCCTAAATATATAGAGGTATGGGGCAAATTTACCCCGCGCGGCGGGATCTCGATAGATCCTTACTGCAACTACGGCAAGCCCGGCACGCCATGGGAACGTATCGCAAAAAGACGGCTTATGTTCCATGACCTGTATCCGGAGAAAATCGACAACCGCTGACGATGAATTTTTAAATAAGGTACGGAAATAATATCCTTTCGCAGTCAGTACCGCCGTACTGCGTTATAATAATTTTTGCGAGCTTAGGATCCGGATTTTTAATCCTCACAGGATATTCAAGCTTTTTTTCGTATACCCACATAAATTATTTCCCCTCCTCATTAGGATCCCACGGCCACGGATTCGCTATCCATGCCCAGCGGTTCGCGTTTGTTTGTTTTGCCTGTATGGGGCCGAATTTTTCCTCATACTCCTTGCGGAGCGCGAGGCTCTTTGCGTTGTATTCGGCGAGCTTATCCGCAACTGCTTTATCGTTGGGATGAGTATCAAGGTAGATATGAAGCTCAATAACGGCAAAGTCGTATGACGATATACGCTTCATAAGTCGTTCACGTTCAGTCATTTTCCGCCACCTCTGCATTCTCCGCAGTCGGGGCAGAAGGGCTTGTCTAAGCACGGGAACATAGTTCCGCTTGCGATACCCTGTTCGGGACCGTACAGACGCTCCGCGTTCTGATACGGGACATATGCCATGGCAAGCGCGGGGTCCTTCGGTATCGGCAGGATATTATATTCCATAGCCTTAAGCCGGACTATATCTTCCATAAAATAAACTCCTTTCATATAATATCAATACATAATATGTCCGTAAGACAAGTATGGTTACCGATGTATTATATAATAAAAGGTTGTATCGCACTGTCAAAAGTGCGGATACAACCTTTTTCCCCGCTTATTTGATTTTAAGCGTTTGTCCGAAATACAGCTCCCTCTTATACAGCGCAGGATTGAGCTTTACTATCTCGTTGACTGTGACATTGTGCCTGCAAGCTATATAAGCTGATGTGACGCCGCTTCTTACTGTTTAAACGTCCTTCATTTTATCACTTCACGATTTCATTTGTTTGTTTCCAAGTTTAATACATTCCGTTTTAACAAACGCGTCTTTATTGTTGAGCAAAATACAAGTCCAACCCTTGTATTTTCCGCTGACTATCTGTGACGTCACCGTCAGCTTCGAGCTTGGCGGCAAAACCCCGGCTATTTTTCCGTCGGGTTTGTCATATACGGCTATGCCGGTTATAGTTGCCTGCCGCCAAGTGGATATACCCTTCTTGTCAATGCGGCTGTTTTGAATATACCCCGTTACGTTTCCCGACCTTACTTTGCTCCAGCCGTAGCCATCGTCGGACAGCCAAGTAACAGTGTCGCCTGTTTTGAGCGTGGCAAGCTTGACAGAACTGCCGCCGTAATCGTCAACATATGGCTGTGATCGGATATATGAGGTCTTGTTTATGACCTTTACGGTGCCGGAGCCGTCTGTGCCTGTATAGTCCTTGTAGATATAGTTCATGTCAACATTTCCCAAAATGCCGGGCACCGTTCCGCTGTCGGAATACTGCCACATGGCGCAGTCATATGACGGGCTTGAAACCTGCCACTGTGCGAGCCATAAGTCATACCTGCCTATTAACTTATCCTTATTCAGATAATTGCTCAGCCAGTTTGGGTTTGCATAGAGCATAGGGGTATATCCCGCCGCCTTTATCGTGTCGCAGAACGCGATAACAATATTTGTCAGAGTGTCCTTGCCGAGTGATGTTAAGCTGTTATCCTCAATGTCAAAGGCGACGGGCAACGTTATCTTGTACCCCTTTATCGTTTTGAGGCAGAACTCAGCTTCCTTTTTCGCCGCTTCGACGGATTTCGCGTAGCTGTAATGATATATTCCGCATTTCACTCCCGCCTTGGCAGCGTTCGTGATGTTCCGTACAAACTTGTTGTCAACCTGATTCGGATTCTCCACACCGAATGACGAGCGTATCATGGCGTACTTAACGCCCGATTTTACGACCTTGTCCCAGTCTATATTACCGTTCCACGTCGATACGTCGATCAGTTTTTCTTTCAAATTATTTCTCTCCTTTTTTAGCGATTGTTTGTTTATAAAGCTGATGCGCGTAAACGCTTGTTCCCGCACAGAGTATTCCCTGAGTGACGGCGACAAATATCCCGTTCAACACGCAGCGGAAGCTTGTTATTTCACACGTTGCTAATACCCATATGCTCGACAGCAGAATTGAAGCTCCTCCCAAAACAAGCGGAATATACCTGTTTGGGAACGAGTATTTTTTCAACAGTATGCCTGCTATAAACAGCACAGGAACAAGCACCAGCAGTTCAGGCT
>CAYLOD010000027.1:8058-12232 GCA_964385235.1 uncultured Clostridium sp. | reverse complement strand
AGCTCCATATGATCCCTCCTTTATTTTACTTCATGCTCAAGTTCGTTCAGGCGGCGGTCAATAGCCGTGACCTTGCCGTCGTAGATGCACGTTACCGTATCTATTTTTTTCTCGACGGCATACATTCGCTCGATAAGGCTGTTATGCTTGTCAACTTTCTTTTCGAGCTGCTCGATTCGGTAAAGATTCAGCTTTGACGTTATCATAATGCCGCCCAATGTACCGATAAGCGAGCATAACGCGGAAAGCATGGTTGCCATTACATCCATATTCATAATATGTATTTCACCTGCCATTCGTTAATAATGCTGATTGATGATAACGGAACCGCATTCGGATTTGATCTTTATGTCGCGGGTATCGTTTTCAAACTCTACCCAGCATTTTACGTTTCCCTCGTTCTCATAAAATTCTTTCTTCATGCGAAATTCAAAAACACAGTAACTGCCGAGGCGGGACGCACTGCCGTCGATTTCGTACAGCGGCACGGAACATGTCTTGCCGGATGATGATATATAGTTGAATGTTATACGGGCGTTTTTCGAGCATATGCCGTTAAAGCGGTAAGGCACAAGTATCCTGAAGTCGTCGGGTCTGCTTTCTCCACGGTAGTTTTTTTGGTTTTCCGAAATATAGATTTTTTTGTCTGCCGTAATTATGATTTCTGTCATAAAGAGCTCCTTTTAAATTAAAATATTTTTTACACAGGCTGTGTGATACGGCCGCAAAATCATGCCGCTCCTAAAAATTCATTTTTCAAAACGGCGGATTAATCGGGGACTTGCCCCGTCACAGGGCGGGGAGCGGCTTTCCCGAATTATAGTGATACTCAGTCAGGTATGTTTCGGCACTGCACAAGGGCGACGGAGAATTGACCTCGTGCAAAATCACACTTAACGTGTAGTATCTATATATAATTATGGAATGTTTGTTCGCTTTTGTCAACGCGATTCATCTATAAAATACAGCTTAAAATGGCGCGGGGCAATTTTTCGGACAACAGGCTTTAATTTAAAAATTATACTTGACAAATAAACAGTAATTGCGCCGGGGCTGAGTGAGTTTAACTTTTGCTCTTTACTTTCACGCTTTTATATGCTAAAATTTTATTACACTAAAACAGAAAAATGATTATCGGAGGAAAGATGTATGAACCCGAAAATTGTGAATGAAGATACGGAATTTTTGTGTAAGGCGGTCCTTACACTCAGGACGGTCGAGGAGTGCTACAGCTTTTTCGACGACCTTTGCACCGTCCCCGAAATTCGGGCTATGGCGCAGCGTTTAAAGGTCGCGTATATGCTCTCTAAGCACGAAATCTATACCGATATTGTAAAGGAAACGGGTGCGAGCACGGCGACAATAAGCCGTGTCAACCGCGCTCTGTCCTATGGCAGCGACGGCTATATGATAGCCTTTAACCGCCTTGACGAAGAAAAGAATAAATAACCGTTCGGAGGTCGGAATGAGCTACAATACCTTTGCGGAATTTTATGACGGGCTTACGGAAAATGTTGAATACAAAAAAAGAGCCGAATATATTGAAAAGCTGATAAGGTCATTCGGCAGGGAGGCCGGTACTACACTCGACCTCGCGTGCGGAACAGGCTCCCTGACGCTTGAGCTTTACAGACGCGGTTTTGATATTTTCGGTGTGGACGCGTCCGCCGATATGCTCTCCGTAGCGCAGCAGAAACTTGACGGGGAAAACGAGCGTATACTCTTTATATGTCAGAAAATGCAGAGGCTTGAGCTCGCGAGCGAAATAGATACTTGCATTTGCACCCTCGACAGTATCAACCATCTGACAAACCCCAATGATGTACGGGAAACCTTTAAACGTATCGCGAAATACCTTGTCAGGGGAGGTATTTTTATTTTTGACGTTAATACCGTCTATAAACACCGCGAGATACTTAAAAACAACTGTTTTGTCTTTGATACGGACGATGTATTTTGTTCATGGCAAAATGAGCTTGACGAAGAAAGCAGCACGGTTGAAATCACACTTGACTTTTTCATTCCCGGCGAAAAAGGACTTTATTATCGGGAAACAGAGATGTTTTCCGAGCGCGCGTACAGCGACTCCGACCTCGGGAATTGGCTGTGCGAAGCCGGCTTTACGCTTAAAGCGATTTATGACGATATGACGTTCGAGAAACCGGGAGAGGACTGCGAGAGGGAGATTTTTGTCGCGGTTAAGAATTAAAGGCTGTTTAAGCTGTATATCCGATAAAATGTATTAAAAGGTGAAAGTATGGATAAAATAATAAGATGTATAACAAATGACGGTTCGGTAGCTGTAACTGCCGCGGAAACCTCCGACATAGTATTTACAGCGCAAAGACTTCACAATACCTCTCCCTCGGCGACGGCGGCGCTCGGCAGACTCTTAACGGCGTCGGCACTGATGGGCGCTCAGCTTAAAAGCAGAAAGGGGAATGTCACTCTCAGAGTAAACGGCGACGGTCCTGTCGGCGCGGTCATAGCTGTCGCCGACAGCATGGGAAACTGCCGGGGCTACTGTGTTAATCCCGACTGCCCGACAACATACTATGAAAACGGAAAAATAAATGTCGCCGATGCTGTCGGCAGAAGCGGCATTCTCAATGTCATGAAAGATTTCGGTCAGGGCGAGCCGTATCTCGGACAAACAGAGCTTGTTTCGGGAGAGATAGCGGAGGATATAACGAGCTACTACGCGAGGAGCGAACAGCTTCCCACGGTATGCTCACTCGGTGTGCTGCTCGACAAAAAGAGCCATGATATAATGCTTTCGGGGGGATTTTTGATTCAGTTGCTTCCCGCGGCTGATGACAGCGTTATAGATAAGCTTGAAGCAAATATCCGCACGCTTGAGCCCATGACGACAATGCTTGCCAAAGGAATGAGCATTCTCAAAATATGCGAAACCGCCTTGGACGGCTTCACGCTCGAAGTTCTCGACGAAAACGGGATAAACTATGTCTGCAACTGCAGCCGGGAAAGAGTGGAGAACTCCCTTGTCACTCTGACAGATGAGGAGATACTTTCCCTGCCGAATGAGCTGGGATATATGGAGGCGTCGTGCCAATTCTGCAATAAAAAATACAGGTTTACCAAAGAGGAGCTTGAAACCTTTGTCAGGAAGAGGGCTCTGAAAAAGTGAAATAATATGAAGCGTATATTAAAATCGAATCTGCTTGCATGGATAATGTTAGCTGTTATTATCCTCTCGCAGCTCTCGTACATTACATATGTATTTGTTTTTGAAAAGGAAGGCTTTCATTCCGATGAGATGTATTCATACGGGCTTTCCAATTCATACAGGAATCCGTTTTTGTCAATAGAAAGCCATGTAGATAAAGGCGGATACACGAATGTTAACAAATGGATACCCGGAAGCGATCTGAATGATTACCTCGTTGTCAACGACGGAGAGGCATTCGACTATGCAAATGTCTGGTATAATCAAAGCCGTGACAGGCACCCGCCGCTTTATTATACGATACTGCACACGATATGCTCGTTTTTTCCGAACCGATTTTCCCCGTGGTTCGGTTTTTCGATAAATATAGCGGTATTTATCGTGCTTCAAATATTTCTCTTTCTTTTGTCACGGAATCTGTTGAAATCAAGGTGGCTCGCGCTTGTACCGTGCCTTTGCTACGGGTTTTCAACAGGGGCGGTCGATACGTTTATTTTTATTCGTATGTACGCGCTTATGACAACGCTGACGGTTATTTTGGCATATTTACATTCACGGCTGCTTGAAAAGGATAAGCCTTCCGTAAAGGATCTCATACCCATAGCTATAGTAACGATGCTTGGCGCGCTTACACAGCACGAATTTACAATAATAGCCTTTGTTATTGCCGTTTGCTTTTGCGTTTACTATCTTTGCAAAAAAAGGTTTAAGGGATTTTTCATGTACGGCTGCTCCATGGCGCTCGGAGTGCTGCTTGCATGGGCGGTATTCCCTCACCTTATGGCGCAGATTTTTTCTGAGGGTTCGCGCTCCGAAATAAGAGGACGAATCGATGTGGTTATGACACAATTCTTTGACTCCGTAAAAATACCGTTTCATGAGATGTTCGGCATAAGAATGTCGTCGTTTGTCCCCGCGTCTATAGTAATACTTTTGTTTATCGCAATAATACTGCTTGTACCGCTTTTACTGTTAAAAAGGGATAAG
>CAYLOD010000027.1:0-7999 GCA_964385235.1 uncultured Clostridium sp. | reverse complement strand
ATTTAAGAGGTGCGCGAAAAAAATAAATCCCCTCATAATCGCAATGCTTTTCGCTGCGGTAACGATCACATTGTTGACTGCAAACACAGGATTTCATGCTTTAACGGGCTATATTGACAGATATTTATTCTGCATATTTCCGTTTGTCCTTTTGCTCGTTGTATGCGGCTTGTATTGTATATGCAAAAAAATTAAAATCATCAGGAAATATTCCCCCGTAATAACAGCGGTTGTTTTAGCGGCGCTGACGTCATTAAACGTATTAACGGTAAAACCCGGATTTCTGTTCGAGGGAATAGATTGTGATGAGCTTGCGGAGCTGACCGCAGGCAAGAACTGTGTCGTAGAAGAGTATGGTTCGCTTTGGCGGCTGGTGTGCTTTTCAAATATTCTGCGTTATTCGGATAATGTATTTTATACAGAAGTGCCGGAATTTTCGGAAAAAAAGTCCGAGATCAATGCTCCGCCGTCGGACAGTCCGTATGCAGTATTTATCTTAAAGGAAGCTGATGATATTATAAAAGAGCTTGACTTTTACGACAGCCTTGTATATAAGGAAACTGTGACGGTATACAGCAGGGAGTATAACGTTTATGTTCAGCATTAGCGGGGATACCGAATGAATAACAAAGTAACGAAACAGTTTTAATTCCCCGAAATTTGACTTTACACTCGAAGGAGCAAGGTCTGTTGATTTGTCGGAACTGACCGATGGCAGTGAATGCATTGTTTTGGAGAATATTTAATGATGATTTCACATTTTTGTGAATTTTACAGCCCCGCTTAGAAATGCGGATCATGTGTTTTTTACAAACTATGAGGATATAGGCAAAGTGTTTGAGGAGCTTGATTCACTCAAAACAAACAAGCCCGTTTATTTGGCGGCTGAGGTTGATCATAAAACTCTGAACGGAGCGTTAGTTCCTGTATACGATCCGTTGAACGATAAATACACGTTCTATGTCAATGGCTCTGACGACAGTTTGTCATATGATGAATTTTTAAAAAAGTGTTTTTCAACGCTTAATTATAATAAGGGAGCGCAGACTATAGGGAAAACAAAGTTGTTTTCTTTTAAATTATATTGTTTACAGAATAGCTTGAATTTTTAAATTATTGAAAGGAAATCATTATGTTTGCAGATACAGCTAAAATTCAGATAACAGCGGGTGACGGAGGCGACGGCGCGGTCGCCTTTCATCGGGAAAAGTACGTCGCGTCGGGAGGCCCTGACGGCGGCGACGGCGGCAAGGGAGGAAACATTATTTTTAAGGCTGACGATAACCTCTCTACGCTCTCAGACTTCCGCTATAAAAAGAAGTACAAGGCGCCAAAAGGCGAAAACGGCAGAGGTTCCCGCTGCAACGGCAAAAAGGCTGAGGACCTCGTTATTCGCGTACCGAGAGGCACTCTCATCAAGGACGCGGCAACGGGGAGAATAATCGCCGACATTTCCGGCGACGAGCCTGTTATAGTCGCAAGAGGCGGCAGAGGCGGCTGGGGCAACACGCACTTTGCGACGCCGACAAGGCAAACGCCGCGTTTTGCGAAGCCCGGTCTGCCCGGTGAAAGCATGGAGGTACAGCTTGAGCTGAAGCTGCTTGCAGATGTAGGGCTTGTCGGCTTCCCGAACGTCGGAAAGAGTACGCTTATTTCCGTTGTCAGTGAGGCGAAGCCTGCAATAGCGAATTATCACTTCACGACTGTTACGCCTGTTCTCGGCGTTGTGAGAATGGGCGAGGGCAGTTCGTTCGTAATGGCGGATATTCCCGGGCTTATTAAAGGCGCGGGAGAGGGTGCCGGTCTGGGACATCAATTTCTGCGCCATGTTGAACGATGCCGTATGCTCGTCCATGTTGTTGACGTATCGGGGAGCGAGGGCAGAGATCCGAGGGAGGATTTCCGCATTATAAACGAGGAGCTTAAAAGGTTCAACCCTGAGCTTGCCGACCGTCCTATGATAGTCGCGGGAAACAAGTGCGACCTCACAAGCGACGATGCGGTCGAGGAGTTCGGTGAGTTTATACGCGAACAGGGTTATGAATTTTTCCCGATAATGGCGGCTATAGCCCATGGAACGGAGCCGCTGCTGAAGCGGATATGGGAGATGCTCTCAAAGCTGCCCCCTGTCGCGCGGTATGAACCTGAACCCGCGCCGCTTGCCGAGGAATCCGATCTTGAAATGCAAGCGGTCAAGGTCACTGCCGAGGACGGAATATTCTTTGTCGAGGGCGAATGGCTTCTTACGCTTATACGTTCCATTAACTTTGACGACAGCGAATCCACAGGGTATTTCCAGCGTATGCTTATCAAGACGGGCATTATCGACGCTCTCAAAGACGCCGGTATTTCAGAGGGCGACACGGTAGACATTTACGGAATCGAATTTGACTATATCGAGTAAATTTTCCGCGTATTTTCCGAAATTATTTTGGAATGCTATTCATGTCAACCTATATTGAAAGGAAGCGTGAACATGCCCGAAAGAATCGGAAAATACACAATTCAATTTGAAAATGACGTGAAAATTCTTGAAAGCGCGGCTATCGTGGGCAAGAAGGAAAGCGAGGGCCCGTTAGCGAATTATTTTGACAAGACAAGCAGCGACGATAAATTCGGAGAGGACTCATGGGAAAAGGCGGAGAGCTTTCTTCAGAAAACGGCTGTGGAACTGTCGCTCAAAAAAGCAGGACTTGACTCGAGCGATATTGACTGCATTTTTGCGGGAGATCTGCTGAACCAGTGCATATCCTCGACATTCGGGCTGCGCACGCTCGGCATTCCGTTCCTCGGACAGTACGGCGCCTGCTCGACTATGGCACAGACAATAGCCATGTCATCGGTTTTTGCCGACAGCTTTGCCGCCGACAGGTGCGCAGCGGTTACATCATCTCATTTCTGCTCCGCGGAAAGACAGTTCCGCTATCCGCTTGAATACGGCGGTCAGAGAACTCCTACAGCGCAGTGGACAGTGACAGGCGCGGGCGCGGCAATCATACAGAGGGGCGGCGACGGTGTAAGTGTCAACCGCGTCACTATCGGCAGGATAAACGACATGGGCATAAAGGACGCGAACAATATGGGAGCGGCTATGGCCCCCGCGGCGGCGCAGACTATACTCGACTACTTTGGCGATACAAAGGAAAAGCCCGGAAACTTTGACCTTATCCTCACGGGCGACCTCGGAATGGTGGGGCGTACTCTGCTCCTCGAGCTGCTCGAAAGCGAGGGTCTTAAAATCGGAGAAAAGCATAACGACTGCGGGCTTATGATTTTTGATATTGACAGTCAGGACGTTCATGCGGGAGGCTCGGGCTGCGGGTGCAGCGGTTCGGTATTCTGTTCGTATATTATGCAAAAGATGAAGGCTCACGAACTCAACAGGGTTTTATTTATCGCAACGGGAGCGCTTATGTCCCCTACCTCGTCACAGCAGGGCGAAAGCATACCCGGAGTAGCGCATCTGATAGAGCTTTCATCAAATTAAACTTTATTCTGCATATGCAAAATGCCCCGCCGCGCTGAATGACGGAACAGCCCATAATTGATATATATTATTTATTTTGTTATTTTCCGACAATTATTTGTAAAATTTGATTAAAAAATTCTTCCTGTTCGCACATCTGTTTCAAGTATTTTTCTATACCTATTTCGATTAAAATGTGCTATAATTATTGCAGTCGAATATGACTTTATTTGCGCTGTACTGCTTACAGGCCTTACCGGATTTTTGTCGGAGGTGGTTTATTATGTTAAGTCGTATTCAGGACTGGGACGAACGTATGCTTGACAAAATCGCTAAGTTGCATACAAAGCGGCTGAATAAAATAATGGTTTTTGCCACTACATTAGGTAATAACGGATTTATATGGTTTGCCCTGGCTTTTGTATTTTTATTTTTTCAGCGGTTTCGCACATCGGGTATTGCCATAATTATAGCTGTATCGTTATCATGGCTTTGCGGTGAAATTACCATTAAAAACATAGTCGGCAGAGTGCGTCCCTGCCACAAGGTTGCGGAGGAGCAGCTTTTAATCAAGAACCCCCCTCACTATTCGTTCCCGTCGGGTCATACTACATCATCATTTTCGGCGGCGACTGTGATGCTGATGCTTCATCCTGTAGCCGCGATACCTATGGTTATCTTCGCTATTTTGATTGCGTTTTCGCGTACATACCTTTTGGTTCATTATCCTACTGATGTGTTTGCGGGCGCCGCGCTCGGCATAATATGCGGTTGTATTTCCGTTCCGCTTGTCTTGTCCATACCTGCTTTCAGATTTTAGCGATTTAACTGAAAAGCCGTATACATGAGCGTCAGCTCGTGCATACGGCTTTGGTATGTAGATTTGTATTAACGGTTAAACGATGACCTCGCCTTCAACCGTTCCGGGGAGACCTGCCGCGTTGGATTCGTCAGTGTCAATGTGCATAGCCGCGGCATAGCTCTCGCTTACTCTTACGACGACATCTCCGAATGTGAGCATTCTGCCCTCTCCGCCGACCTTAACGCTTACGATCTGCTTGTCCGTAACGCCGAATTTTTCCGCGTCGGCAGGCGTCAGGTGGATATGGCGCTTCGCGGCTATGACGCCCTCGGATATTTCAACTTCTCCGGCGGGGCCGACAAGCTTGCAGCCGGGAGTACCCGCTATATCGCCCGATTCACGAACGGGAGCGGTGATACCGATTTTGCGGAGATCTGTAAGGGAAAGCTCTACCTGATTTGCTTTTCTCACGGGGCCGAGAATTGAAACGTTTTTCATCTCGCCCTTAGGACCGACAATATCAATTCTCTCCATACTTGCGAACTGTCCCGGCTGTGAGAGATCCTTTTTCTTTGTGAGAACCGCGCCCTTTCCAAAGAGCTTTTCGAGTGTTTCCTGAGTGACGTGTACATGACGCGCAGAGGTTTCAACCATTATTTTCATGCTATCTTCTCCAATCTTATTTATATTACTGTTATTATTTTATACCCGTTTTTATTGAATGTAAAGTGGCTTGCTCACGTTTTTTGTGCTTTTAACATTTTTTCTTGACAAATAATCTTTCCGAATGTAGAATTAAGCGTGACAATACATTGATTTGACAGGAGTTAAACATGAGATAACATCAACTATGCTTACTCCCGGGATCGAAAGGATGCGTATATGGACAACATTGAAATCGCGGCGGCGAAAGAGCCGATCATTGAATTTGAAAATGTAACGAAAACATATACATTATACAAGGACAGCAAGCAGCAGTTCGCGGCTCTGTTTTACCGCTCTTCAAAATTACAGAAGCACACTGCTCTTGAGTCCGTCAGCTTAAAGATTTACCCGGGTGAGTCTGTGGGCATTGTCGGGAACAACGGCGCGGGAAAATCAACGCTGCTGAAAATGATTACAGGCGTTTCTTACCCGGATTCGGGAAAGATTACAGTCCGCGGTCGTGTCGCAGCGCTTTTGGAACTGACTGCCGGCTTTTCTAACGAAATGACCGGCAGGGAAAATATATATCTGAAAGGCTGCCTTCTCGGACTCAAGGATAAGGAAATCGGAAGCATGGAAGACAGGGTTGTTGAATTTGCCGACCTCGGCGAATATATCGACCAGCCTGTGAGGACGTACTCAAGCGGTATGAAGATGCGTCTGGGCTTTGCCATAAATATTAACATCGAGCCTGACATTCTTGTTATTGACGAGGCTTTAAGTGTAGGCGACGCTAACTTCAAGAAAAAATGCAAGGATAAGATAAAGGAGCTTATAAAAGTGGGTACTACGGTTCTCTTTGTCAGCCATAATAAGGATAATGTCGAGGAGATTTGCAGCAGAGCGATTTATTTAAGGTGCGGCAGCATTGTTTGCGACGGCGCGGTTGACGAGGTCCTTAAGACTTATGAGGAGAAAAGCAAGCAGGATAAACCCAAAAAATAGAAAACTATTGCTGTCTGTATTTATAAGCGCTGAGGAATATTCCGCGGCAAAATAAATGATTTATAACCATTACTGATGTCCCCCGCCTCTAAAGCGGCGGGACGGAGCACGGCGGGACGGAGCACGGCGGGACGGAGCACGGCGGGACGGAGCCCGGCGGGACGGAGCCCGGCGGGAAAAATCTATCGCTTCAGTGCGGAATCTGTATTGTGTGACTCGGGAATCCCTGACGCTTCGGCAGGACAGAGGACTATTACAAAGCGAACGGGCGATCTTTAAAAAATGAATGGAAAAACAGACGTGAACATATAAAGGCGGCTCCCCTGTGCCGAATAAACCTTCGGCGGGGAGCCGTCTTCTTCATAGTCACACCTATAGAGTGCGGAGTGTGTCAGGTAAAGATGATTTAACTCCGGCATAAAGCGATAAAAGGAATCGTGTGCGGGACATTTCCGCAAATCCCGGTCTTGCTGACGCTTTTCGTCCCATTATCGAAGCTGACCTATCTAATTTCCCATAAAGTTCAGATTCTTGCCGGTATGGACTGCCATATAGAGATACAATGACCTTGCCTGCGGAAATTTCTGTTTATACTGCCATTCATTTTTTGTAATATTGCCGCTTTGCCGTGTACAACCTCATCATATTTGTGTTGCTGCCTGAAAAAAGGAATGATGTCCGTTTTAATATTTTGCTCACTTACAAAATCTTGGGCGGATATTATTCGTACACTGAAAATCAGCATAATTTTGATGAAAACCAAATTTTAAACGTCTTGGAAGAAGTAATAAAATAACGGCATATGTTTGTCCATATGACCTGTTTAGCCGATGGATCGAACAATCTGTATTTCCCATGAAAACATGAAGTTATATATATTTGCTTGCTTCCCTGATGCTTAATGTATTCATCTTATCTTTATATGTTTCTATAAATCTTCTGACCCATTGGGGATCAGTCTTTGAATAATCCCTTAAAGCCCAGCCTATTGCTTTATTTACAAAAAACTCATTACTTCCGAAATTGTTTGTTAAGACTGTTTCAAGCAGACGGGTGTTTGTTTTTTCTTTTCGGCCCAACTGGTGTATAATGGCGGTTCTCCTGACCCAGAAGTCCGTATCTTCCGACCATGCTGTCATCAGCTCATCGAGCCGTTTATCCCTTAACCCTATTTTCCCCGCAACTTTACTCAAAATATCAATCGTATCCCACCACTGTTTTGCCCGTATGTAATTTTCAATTTTGAAAATATCGTCATAGACTAAAGCCCCGATCATGGCGAGCAGATAATCATAGACAAAATACTGAAATTCCCTGTGTTCATCGGCATAGCATTTGTCAAGCAGCTGCCAGTCAATAATCTTTTTGCGCTTTTCCGATTTCAGCAAGTCTTTATAAACCGCTTTCCTTGCGGGCGTCGGCAAGCCGTAGAACGGAAAAAGGTTTCTCATATATGCTGCCATTTTTAAAGCTTTCTCATCATCTCTGTTTGCTTCAAACCGCTTTTTTAGTTCAATATACTTGTCCACTTAAGTTTCACCTTACAAATTCCGCTTTATTTTACACCTTATGATACCTGAGGTTAGTAAATTTGTCAACAATAAATTTCCAAAGTAAATTCCGCTGTGGAAATTAATTCGGGAATTTACTTAATTCTACATTTTTAAAAAATTTTATTCAGGCACTTGACTTTACGAATAAAATATGGTAGTATAGTTCTCGCAGTCCATGAGGAGAGGTGTCCGAGTGGTTTAAGGAGCTAGTCTTGAAAACTAGTGATCCCGCAAGGGACCAAGGGTTCGAATCCCTTCCTCTCCGCCATTTTTAAGCGCAGCTTTAACAAGCTGCCGAGATTGCAAAGCAATTTCGGGCGTTTCTGTCGGGGGACTGTGTTCTCCACTGAAACAATAGATGTTTCCCACCGGGTTTTGTCCCGTTGGACTATGTTCCGCCGGACTCCCGTTCTGCCGCCTTAGAGGCGGGGACATCAGCAGTGGTTATATTTTTTATTTTTTGCCGTTGGAGGATTACCCAAGTGGTGAAGGGGCTCCCCTGCTAAGGGAGTAGGTCGGGAAACCGGC
>CAYLOD010000026.1:0-20245 GCA_964385235.1 uncultured Clostridium sp. | reverse complement strand
GCGGCAATAAGCGTCCCTTGCCGACGTCGAGCGAGCGCAAGCGAGCGATTACGCGTCTTGCGCGTCGAGGCACTCGACCGCGCAGGAAGTCAGTGCTTGATTAGTGCACGGAAGTTCATTGGTAACTTCTTCTTTACGCGGCAATAAGCGTCCCTTGCCGACGTCGAGCGAGGCTTGCCGAGCGACTACGCGACTTGCGCGTCGAGGCACTCGACCGCGTCTTGCGTGTCGAGGCACTCGACCGCGTCTTGCGTGTCGAGGCACTCGACCGCCGTACTTGAATAAATTTTAAAAATGCGGTATTATTATAGGGTAAAAAGACGGAGCAGGGCAGTCTGTGCCATGTAAAAACCTGTAAGGAATGAAGAAAATTGTCATTGACGAATAGCGAAATAGTTGATTTAAGAAAAAAGATAATAGAAAACGAATTTTCAAGAATGAATGATATGCAGAAAAAGGCTGTCTTTGCCGTAAGCGGTCAGCTCCTGATACTCGCCGGGGCGGGAAGCGGAAAGACTACCGTCCTTGTGAACAGGATAGCGAATATTCTCCGCTTCGGCGAGGCTTATGAAAGCGAAAATGTTTACGGAACATATTCCGATGACGAGATACTTGAAATAAGGAGCGCGGCCCGCGGTGAAACGGTTCTGCCGGACGGGCTTGCGTCGAAGCTGTCTGTCGGCAGGGTCAGTCCGTGGAGGATACTCGCGATAACTTTCACAAATAAAGCCGCAAAGGAACTCAAGGAGAGGATCTGCGATAAGGTGGGAGATGAAGGCCTTGAGATATGGGCGTCAACCTTCCATTCATGCTGTACGAGGATACTACGCCGCTATGGCGAATTGATAGGATACTCGTCGCACTTCACGGTGTATGATACGGACGATACAAAAAAACTGATAAAGGACTGCATGAAGTCCCTTAATATAGATGAAAAACATCTGCCGGCAAGAAGCGTTCAGGCACAAATATCAAGAGCAAAGGACGGGGGAAAATCTCCGGAGGATCTGAAGAACGAGGCCGGTCAGGACAACATACTCATATCTGTTGCCACTGTATATGAAATGTATCAGAAACGTCTTAAAAAAGCCGACGCTATGGACTTTGACGATATTATACTTAATACTGTGCTTTTGTTCAGAAAATATCCCGACGTTCTTGAGAAATACCGTGATCAGTTCAAGTACATAATGGTTGACGAATATCAGGATACAAACCTGCTTCAATATGAACTTATAAGTCTGCTCGCGGGCGAGAACGGCAATCTGTGCGTTGTCGGCGACGACGACCAAAGCATTTATAAGTTCAGAGGGGCTACTATCGAGAATATACTCAGCTTTGAGAAGCAGTACAGGAACGCACGGGTTATACGTCTTGAGCAAAACTACCGCTCAACTAAAAATATCCTTTCGGCGGCAAACGGCGTTATCTCCAATAACAAACAGCGCAAGGGGAAAACCCTCTGGACCGAAAATGAGGCCGGCGCGTCCGTTCACCTTTATACGGCGGAGGACGAGCGGAGCGAGGCGGGCTATATCGCTAAAACGATTTCCGATATGGCGGCAAACGGCGCAAAACTCTCAGACTTTGCCGTTCTGTACAGAATGAACTCGCAGTCGCAGAATATCGAACGCGCGCTGGCGCGTATGGGAATACCGTATAGGATCGTCGGCGGACACCGCTTCTATGAGCGTATGGAAATAAGGGATATGCTCGCGTACCTTTCCGTTATCTGTAACCATAACGATAATGTAAGGCTTAAACGCATTATAAACGTACCTAAGCGCGCTATCGGTGAAAGCAGCGTGAGCCGCATTGAGAATATAGCCGAAGCCCTCGGAGAAAGTATGTTCGATATAATGAACACAAGCGACGAGTATTCGGCCTTGTCGCGTACATCTCAAAGTCTGCTTGATTTTTGCAGACTGATAAATGAGCTTACGGAAATGATTGACGAGGGCGAATCGCTTGCGAATATGTATGATTCGCTTGTAGACAGCATAGGATATATAGAATATATTAAAAAGGCAAGCAGTCACCCCGACACCGCCGAGGAAAATATTTGGGAGCTTAAATCAAACCTTGCGCAATATGAGGAGGAAAACGGCGACGAGGCGACACTTCAGGGATTTCTTGAGGAGGTCGCGCTTTTGACAGATATTGACAACTACAACGCGGATTCGGAGAGCGTCGTAATGATGACGCTTCACTCCGCAAAAGGGCTTGAGTTCCCGTATGTTATAATTCCCGGTATGGAGGAGGGCATTTTCCCCGGTTATCACGCGTCGCTCTCGGACGACGGACTTCAGGAGGAACGCCGCCTTGCGTATGTCGGCATAACTCGCGCGAAAAAGGAGCTTTTCCTCGTCAACGCGAGGGAGCGCACGCTTTTCGGCAAGACGTCGCGAAATGTTCCGTCGCGTTTTATAAGTGAGATACCAAAGGAATTTACAGAGGCGGAAGCGGAAAGTGAAAAGCGCGAAAAGATACCCGCTGTAATGCGGAATCGTCCGAAGCCGACATACGACTTAGAGCGCGCTATCACCCCGACGTCGTCAAAGCCAAAGGCGGACAAACCGACGTACAAGGTCGGGGATACAATAAACCACAAAATATTCGGAAAGGGTCTGATAATATCGGCGGTCAGCACAGCGAATGATATGCTCCTTGAGGTTTCCTTCGAGAAGGTTGGGACAAAAAAGCTAATGGCGAACTACCTTTCCATAAATTTGCGAAAATAAAGCGGCTTTCGCCGCGTTTAATGACGGAGCGGGACGCTTGCCGTACCGAAATACGGTTTATGGATTCTTTGCGTTCCCCGATACCGGATCAGTAATGTCCTTGAATATCTCCGCTGTTCCTCTGCTAATGGTATGACCTTATTTCCTTTTATTCTGCCTTTATAATCCATACTTTTTTATTTTGCCCGTACCTTTCACGCTTCTTGACGGATAAGAAAACAACACCATAATATATTCGCAGAAAAAAATATATATATAAACTATGTAACAAGCCCCGCGTTTCGGAAAATCCGTTCATAATAGCTGTTGTAAGATATTTGTCACGTTTCTGAAGTACAAGCCCGCAGAACGGGACAAACGTCCTGTAAATGAAGATAAATTATTTGCGAGCAGTAACAATTTTTTCCGCTGCGGATACAGGAATCCCGCTAAAAGTGGTATGCTTGCATAACCTGAAATACAGAACCGTGGGACGCACGGGGATAGCTCGCTTATGCTTAGTACACCTGTACTATCGAACGAGAACCGGACTCGCTTAGACGGGTAGGACGTCACTTGTATGTATGATGTTTTTTGAGGAAGTAACAATACTATGTAATTTATAAGGAGAAAATAATGCCTGCAGTTGTTTCACACTATATTATGTCCGAAAAGCTTATTGAGTATATACGCGAGCAGTATCCGTCCTTTGAGCTGAACAAAACGGCGTTTATATGGGGCGGGAACGGTCCCGACTTTTTATTCTGTCACAGGATATTGCCGTGGCAAAGGGGAAGAAGCTATAATAAGGTCGGAACGCTCATACACCGGCTCCCTCCCGAAAATGTTCTCGGCTATCTCGTTTCTTACGCGAAGGAAGCCGGCAGCGATACGGCGATGAGTTATGCGCTCGGGTTTATTTCTCACTACGCGCTTGACAGTACGGCGCACCCGTACATTATTTGCCTTGCGGAGGAACTTGCCGCAGTAAACGGCGTTCATGCGTCGACGTGTCACAATGATATTGAATCAAACCTCGATGTTCTTTTGTACGAGCGTATTTATAAAAAGCCGGTTTCGTCTGTCAGCCTTAAGACGCTTTCTCCGCTTGATTCCAATATTATGAATATTATTGCCGATATGATACACGGACTGCTTGTTATATATTCTCTGCCTGTTATGAGCAAAGGCGAGATAATAACCGCACAGCACGACTGGCACAGGGCGCTTGCGCTGTTAAACGACAAAACACATTTAAAGAGGAATGTTTTAAAGCTCGGCGAAAGGACGGTTCACCTGCCTCCCATATTATCGTCGCTTGTGCGTCCCTCAAAAAAAAGCATAACATTTGATTACGCAAATGCTGAACACAGGGAGTGGCGTTCACCTTTTCCGCCTAACGACATACACACGGAGAGCTTTTACGATCTGTTTGATGCCGCTCAAGTTCGTTCTGTCGAGTTGATTGCCGCCGCTATGCGAGGCGATTCCTTGCGCCCCTTAGTCCATGGTATCCCCTTCGGATAGTCGAGTAGTCGAGTGACTCGGCACGGCGGGGTACCCCCGCATGAAAGACGCGAAGTCGTTTTTCGCCGTGCGGCGAAAAACTTCGACACTTATAAGGGTCTGTAATGTGCCGCGCAGGAAGTTAGCGCTTGATTAGCGCACGGCAGTTCATTGGTAATTTCGTCTTTACGCGGCTGTAAACTTCCCTTGCCGACGTCGAGCGAGGCTTGCCGAGCGATTCCGCGTCTTGCGTGTCGAGGCACTCGGCCTATTCGTTGTTTATTTTTCTTTTTTCGATTTGGGTGTTTATCAGGACGTCGGATGAATCTATCATGGTGAGTTTTGCGTTTTTGGTATAATTGTAGGGTTCTGTCGTGCCGTGTTTTTTGTAGGATACGGATATGCAGACGCATACCACAACGGTTATAACAAAGCCCGAACCTATGCCGATGCCGAGACTTTTTCCGAGTGACTTTTCACTGTCGCTTGTTTGGCTTTTAGACTCTGCGGTTTCTTGAATGGCGGCCGAAACGTCACCTTTTACCGCGTCAGTGAGTTCCGCGTCCTGTACCTCACAGCCGCCGCTTGCGGTATAGCCCGTGCCGGCGGGAAGAGAATCCCCGTCCGCCGCAAAGCAGATGATTCCGGTGAAAACAGTGAGCGCTATAAGCACCGCTGAAAATATATAAAATCTTTTAACTGTATTTTTCATAGGAAATACCCCAATCCGAAAATTATCGCGCTCAACAGGACAAACAGCCCCGCTCCGAAAATGGCGAGCTTTTTCAGCGAACACGGAAGTTCTCCGTATGTCTTTCCTGTCTGACCGTTAATTGCGAATATCAAACGTTTTTTCTTGTAGTTGTATGTAAGGAGCCAGACCGGGAAAAGCGCGTACTTCCAGCTTTCCCGAACGGTGTTCATATTTACGCTGTTTATTATTACGCTGTCATAATTGTCCATGGTGTCCTTAAATATCTTTTTTGAATAGTCGAGAAGTTCATTGTCCACCTTGCTTTGAATGTCACTGCGCTCGGTATCGCGTTTTTCCGCCTGAAACCCCGAAAGATACGTCATAGAGAAATTCGTCAGAGCGGAATCGTCATACGGATTGACATACTTCAGCAACTGATGGTCCTCCTTGCTAAGGGCGGAGCTGGGATAACCCTTGAACGCTATGCTCCCCATTCGGGATACGGAATATATCTTTGTTTCCCTGTACTCATAGTTGTCGGCGGTCCAGGTTCTGTGTTTTTCACAGGTCGCGCTGCACGAGCCTGTCTTATTGGAGTCGATAAGCCAATATGGATAATATATGCCCTTCATGTTTTCGACGCTGCTCTCCGACATGAAGTCACTTGGCAAAAACCACTTCTTTTTGCACATGGCAAAGAATTTCTCCCTCGCCTTGTCCTCCGTAAATCCGAAAGGAATTACAAGATCAGGCTTGTATTCGCCCGAAAGTCTGCCCGAAAGTACAACGGGACTGTGACAATATACGCATGAGGTCGCGGCTGTCGTTTCATCGGTTATAATTTCCGCGCCGCAGTTCGGGCAGGAGAACAGCACAGCTTTAAAGCCAAACTCGTCCTCCTCGTTTGCGGCGGTTTCGTCAACCTGATTTTCTTCGTTCTTAAGGGCTTCATCAAGCTCGCCGAAATGATCCTTAAGCTCCCGCTCCGTGAAGTCGCTGCGGCAAAATTCACAGGAAAACAACTGCTTTTCGGGATTAAATTGCAGCGGAGCGCCGCAGTTTATGCACTTGTATGCAACTGTACTCATAGTCAGCGGTTCGCCGCGAAAGCGAACCTACCTGCCTTCCGTTTTTTATTTGCTTGTATGATCAAGCCATGTCGCTGTCATTGATCGGATCGCCGCAGTTCGGACAGAACTTTGGTATCGGACCGTTCATATCCGGCTCGTAGCCGCACTTGTCGCACCTTATCTTTTTCGGAGTTTCGGGCTTCTTTGCGCCGCATTCCGCGCAGAACCTGCCTGTATTCTTCGCGCCGCAGGAGGGACACGTCCACGGACCGTTATTCACAGGCGCGGGCTTCGGAGCGCCGCATTCGGCACAGAACTTGCCCGTGTTCCCCGTCTTGCCGCACGAGCAGGTCCAGCTTTCCGACGCGGGAGCCGCCTGCTGAGCCGCTTGCTGCTGTTGAACTGCCGCCTGCTGAGCCGCCTGTTGTTGAGCCGCCTGCATATTGTTGTTTGATACTGCGCCCATAAAGCCGCCGCCGGCGTTCATGCCTACGCCCATGCCCATAAAGCCCGCCATAGAGCCGTTCGCGTTGCTGCCCGCGGACTCGAGGCCTCTCGCGACTGCGCCTTGAACATAGCCTTCTCTGATATTCGCGTCCTTAAGCATAGCGCCCTTATTGCGCTCGGTGAGCAGCTTCTTTGTATCCTCGTCATACGAAACGTTCAGACCTATTTCTGTTATGGTCATTCCTCTCTGAACACGCCATGTTTCATCAAGCAGATCAGACAGGATCTTCCTGAGAGTTTCTCTGTTTTTAAGTGTACTGATTTGCGATATTCTGACATTATCTGCGGAAATTTCCGTTAATGCCTGCTGGAGCGCGTCGAGAAGCTCCATCATATATCTTTCCTCTGTGAGAACGGATATGTCGAGAGGTATGCCCTTTGTGATATTTTCCGTGGGGACTACCTTATGATAAAATTCAAGCGGGTTATCGGATAGACGAACGCCGAACTTTCCGAAGGCGCGGACGTTGAGATCCATGTCATAGTTCGCATCATAGTAGTTTATCGGGATCTTAGTGCCGAACTGTATGCCGCTCATCTCGGCTGTGTTCAGATAGAATACCTTCTGATTACCCGGAGTTGCGCCGCCGAACTTGATACGGCTGAAAGTTTCCTTAACATTCGCCCCGAACTCACCGTTAAACATAGACGGCATGGAGGAATTGTCAACCTTGAAGTAGCCCGGCTCGGCTGTATAGTCAACGATCGCGCCGCCGTCGACAAGGATCATCATCTGATGTTCGTAAACGTGAATAATAGAACCGTTTGAAACGGTGTTTGCGGTACCCTTTGTGTTGCTGTTGCGTCTGTCGCCTCGTGACTTTGCCACACCGGGGGCAAATACGGTGGTCATACTCATTTCCGACGGCTCGATTACCTCAAGCCATGTGTCGGCAAGACCTCCGCCGGCAGCGTTAAGAAAAGCTTTAATAATACCCATGCTGATACATCTCCTGATCAATAATATTTTTTAATTTTAAATACTATAATATCATTAAAAAGTTCCGATTTCCGATATTCATTTTCTTTACTCCGCTTTGAGGTATTAGCAGAATTTGCCGTTTCCGATATTTTCTATCGCCGCGCCGCCTGTCGGAAGCGCACATACAGCTTACGAAAAATTCATAATCAGATATTTATCCGCATACGCCTGTTTCGGAAAAACCTCATACCGATATGACGAATGAAAGATTAAAAAGATTAGCTTAACAGAGTATTTATTACTTTAACTGACTGTTTACATATGTTGCGGAACTCATTGTAATAATGTTATGCTTTCCTCCCTTATTATAAAGGAAAATACACCTGTTTTCAACTGATTAATAAAAATATACGTCACATTAACAAAAATTTATGTCAGTTTCATAAAATTTTGCTAAAATAATTCATTTTTAAAATCATTTCATATGTGCATTGCAATTCAGACAATTTTTTAGTATAATTACTACTGTATGAATAAAATCAAAAAGGGGATAGAAAAAATGACAGAAAACAGATACGGTCTTAATAAAAATCTTGCGCAAATGCTCAAGGGCGGCGTGATAATGGACGTTACAACTCCCGAACAGGCTAAAATCGCCGAAGCCGCCGGCGCCTGCGCGGTCATGGCTCTCGAGAGGATTCCCGCCGACATCAGAGCGGCGGGCGGTGTTTCGAGAATGAGCGACCCCAAGATGATCAAGGGCATTCAGAACGCTGTTTCCATACCTGTTATGGCTAAGGCAAGGATCGGTCACTTTGTAGAGGCTCAGATACTTGAGGCGCTTGACATAGACTATATTGACGAGAGCGAGGTTCTCTCTCCCGCTGATGATACCTACCACATAGACAAGACAAAGTTTAAGGTTCCCTTCGTCTGCGGCGCGAGAAATCTCGGAGAAGCTCTCAGAAGGATCGCGGAGGGCGCGTCGATGATCCGCACAAAGGGCGAAGCCGGTACGGGCGACGTTATACAGGCTGTACGCCATATGAGAGCTATCCGCAGCGAGCTGAGGAGGGTACAGTCCCTCCGCGAGGACGAGCTGTACAATACGGCTAAAGAGCTTGCGGTTCCGTATGACCTTGTTAAGTATGTACATGACAACGGCGAACTACCCGTAGTCAACTTCTCCGCGGGCGGCGTCGCGACCCCCGCTGATGCGGCTCTCATGATGCAGCTCGGCGCCGAGGGCGTATTCGTAGGCTCGGGCATATTTAAGTCGGGCAACCCCGAGAAGCGCGCGGCAGCTATCGTCAAGGCTGTTGCCAACTACAACGACCCCGCGATCCTCGCGGAGCTTTCCGAGGATCTCGGCGAGGCTATGGTCGGCATAAACCCCGATGAAATCAAGGTTATAATGGAGAGCAGATAATAAATGGTTATTGCGGTTTTGGCTGTTCAAGGTTCTTTCCTTGAACATGAGAGGATTTTGGACAGACTGGGCGTCGAATACTTTGAGATCCGTCAAAAATCCGACCTTGAACGCGATTTTGACGGGCTTATCCTTCCCGGCGGCGAAAGCACGACTATGGGTAAGCTTCTGCGTGAGCTTGATTTATTCGATAACCTTAAAAAAAGGATTATCGGCGGACTTCCCGTCTACGGGACGTGCGCGGGCATGATACTTCTTTCGGGCAGACTGTCGAATGACGATAATGTATATTTCGGGACTATGGATATTACTGTCCGCCGCAACGCCTACGGCAGACAGCTCGGCAGCTTTGAAACAGTCGCTGATGTCAAGGGTATAGGAGAGGTGCCTATGGTATTTATACGCGCCCCGTATATCGAGAGTATCGGAGAAAATGCGGAAATTCTCGCGAAAGTCAACGGTAATATCGTCGCGGCCCGTCAGGGCAGCCAGCTCGCCACATCCTTTCACCCTGAACTTACGGACGACACGAGGGTACATGAGTATTTTCTTTCTATGATAAAGTAGCTTTGTACGGTTCGTGCCGAACGGCATAAGGCGGTATTTTTACCCTGACCCGGCGAGAATACCGCCCCGCCTTATAGGCGGGACCTCACTTTTACAAAGCAGGCCGCTTATTGAAAAACCCCCGGTCAATTTGTACTGACCGGGGGTTTTTGATTTACAAAAGATACTTTATTCTCAGCTTTTCGATGTGACGTGCTTTATCAAGCCGCCGTCCCCGATAATGTTCTGAATAAACTCAGGGAACGGCTCCGCCCGGTATGTTTTGCCTGTCGTAATATCGGTTATAACGCCTGTATCGAAATCTATGTCTATCTCATCACCGCTTTTTATTTCGCGGGCCGCCTCATCGCATTCGAGAATAGGAAGCCCGATGTTTATCGAGTTGCGGTAAAAGATACGTGCAAAGGTCGAGGCTATGACGCATGAGATCCCAGAAGCCTTTATTGCGATAGGCGCGTGTTCTCTTGACGAACCGCAGCCGAAGTTTTTCTCGGCGACGATTATGTCACCCTCCCTGACATTATTGACAAAATCCGGGTCAATATCCTCCATGCAGTGAGCGGCAAGTTCCTCGTGCGATGTCGTATTAAGATAGCGTGCGGGTATAATTACGTCGGTATCGACGTTGTCGCCGTATTTGTGTACTGTTCCGTGTGCTTTCATTAAGTATTCAGTCCTTTCTGTCAAAGCCTTTCGGGTGAAGTGATATAGCCCGCTGCCGCGCTTGCGGCGGCGACTGCGGGGCTTGCGAGATAGACCTCTGAATCAACGTGTCCCATACGGCCGACAAAGTTTCTGTTCGTCGTGGAGATCGCGCGTTCACCCTTGGAAAGAATACCCATATGACCTCCGAGGCACGGCCCGCAGGTCGGTGTGGAAACTACCGCGCCCGCCTCGATAAATATGTCGAAAAGTCCCTCGTGCATCGCGTCAAGCCATATCCTCTGAGTAGCGGGTATAACGATACAGCGGACGCCCTTTGCGATATGTCTGCCCTTGAGTACCTCCGCGGCGGCTCGCAGATCGGATATACGGCCGTTTGTGCATGAACCGATGACAGCCTGGTCTATTTTTATCTCGTTTTCACCGATCTCGTCAACCGTCCTTGTATTTTCGGGCAGATGCGGGAACGCGACAGTCGGACGGAGCGAAGACAGGTCTATCGTATATTCCTCGTCATAAACAGCGTCCGCGTCAGCCGAGAACTCCACAGGCTCACCCTGAAAGCGGTTTCTGATATAATCGCGCGTTATGTCGTCAACGGGGAAAATACCGTTTTTCGCGCCTGCCTCGATAGCCATGTTTGCTATGCAAAGTCTGTCGTCGATAGAAAGGCTCCGCACACCATCTCCCGTAAACTCCATTGACTTGTAAAGCGCGCCGTCAACGCCTATTCTGCCGATTATGTGGAGTATGACGTCCTTGCCGCTGACCCATTTCGGTAGACTGCCGGCAAGATTGAACCTGATAGCCGGCGGTACCTTGAACCATGCCTTGCCGCTTATCATGCCGGCGGCCATATCCGTTGATCCCACACCGGTTGAAAACGCTCCGAGCGCGCCGTATGTACAGGTATGAGAATCCGCGCCTATCACAAGACTTCCCGGCCCTACAAGCCCCTTTTCAGGGAGCAGAGCGTGTTCGATACCCATTTCTCCGACGTCAAAGTAGTTTATTATATCATACTTGTCAGCGAACGTGCGGACCTGCTGACATTGAGCGGCCGCCTTAATATCCTTGTTCGGCGTGAAGTGATCCATAACCATAGCAATTTTCGTATTGTCAAAAACGCTCTGTGCCTGACAGCCCTCAAAAACATTTATTGCGACAGGCGAGGTTACATCGTTGCCGAGTACAAGGTCGAGATTCGCCTCGATCAGCTGGCCTGCCCTGACTTCCTCAAGACCTGCATGAGCGGCGAGAATTTTCTGCGACATTGTCATTCCCATTGTGATGACCTCCTTGTTTTATTTGCCGGATAAACTTAAGCGGGATTTCCCCGCGTATATGCCCTCTATTCCAAATTCCCCGTTTGGAGCATTATAGCCGTGAGCGCCGCGAGCGGCGCTGTTTCGGCGCGAAGTATTCTTTTTCCGAGTGTCGCGACAACAGCCCCGCTCTCCGCGAGAAGCCCGACCTCGCTCTCCTCAAAGCCCCCCTCGGGGCCTGTGAATATTGCTATTTTTTTCGCGGGGGTCTTTAGTATCTCTCTCAGGCTTCTGCCGCCGCCCTCAAAAAATAATATCGAGAGGTCGAACTCTCCGAGTCGTTTCGCGGCGCTGTCAAGGTCCGTTATCCTGCTGACGTTCGGAACTATCGCTCTGCGCGACTGCATAGCGGCCTGCAGGGCGATTTTCTGGTACCGAGTCTGCTTTTTGACGGCGGATTTTCCATCGGGGCGGGAAACGCAGCGGCTCGTCAGAACGGGAACAATGCTTGAAACGCCAAGCTCCACGGACTTGCGGACGACCGCTTCAAGTTTATCTCCTTTAGTCAGCGCGGCAAAAAGCGTTACGTCTACCGACGGCTCGTTTTGACATTCACTCTTTGTGACCTCATGTACGAAAACACCCTCATCGTTTATACTGTCTATAATGCAAAGATGCTCCACTCCGCTTTTGTCGCAGAGCGTTACAGCCTCTCCGACGGATTTCCGAAGCGATTTTGTTATATGGAGCGCGTCCTCGCCTGTAATTATATGCTCGCCTTGAATTTTATCAACAAAAAACCAATCCATTATACTTCCCACCAAAAAGCGTTTTCCGGCTTAATTTAAAAATCCGCGGGATTAAATATGATTATCTGAACCGCGCTGTCCTCCGGCTTGCCGGCGGCTTTATTCCGCGGCGGTACCGTCCCCGGACGGGCTTTGAGATGAACCGTTTTCAGCCTCGAGCCTTTTCGCGCGTTCAGCCTTTTTGATAAGAGTGCGTCTGAGCTTTTGAAGTCTGAAACGGTTATAGCGCTGGATAATGGCGAACGGAAGATTGCCGAGTAATACAAGTATTGTGAGAATAACGGCGATAACAAAGGAATTTGCAATAAATAATACGACAGCGAAAAGACAGTTGGCGATATGGTTCCACTCGCCGCGGCACGTTTCAAGGATAAACTCATCAATATATTCAATGGATAAATTGTCAAGGTGATCCTTTGAAAAACCGTCCTTTCCCACATGCTGCGGAAGAAAATCCTTCCATTTATTTATTTTCAGGTGATCCGCATACCATTTTCCTTCCTTTTCCCATTTCATCGGGCGGTATCTCGCTTTATTTTCATCAAAATGCGTCGTTTTAATACTTATGCAAAGAAAGAATGTTGCAAAATGCCATATTGTTCCCATTAACAGATTAATAAGCAGTGTATTAAGCAACGATTCGTTTCTGAGCATACAAAGTCAGCCTTTCTATAATCTATCACCCTGTAATATAACATATTTTATATTACAATTTGTGAATAAATTATTAACAACTTGCTTGCGGAGGGGCGCTGCCCGTGGTATAATTCTTATTATAATAATGGGGGTGTTGGTGTGACTGCTGAAATTTTGTGTGTGGGAACGGAAATTCTTTTGGGGGATATTGTGAATACGAACGCGGCATATATTTCTAAACAGCTTGCGGCTCTCGGAATAAACGTCTTTCATCAATCCGTTGTCGGAGATAACCCTCAAAGACTTGCGGAAAGCCTGAGAGAAGCTCTCGACCGGTGCGATATTGTAATCACGACGGGAGGTTTGGGACCTACCTGTGATGACTTGACTAAAGAAACGGCCGCACAGGTTATGGGACTGCCTATGGAGGAAAATGCAGAGGAGCTTGAACGCATAACGGAATATTTCAGAATGCTTGACCGCCCTATGACCGATAATAATAAAAAACAAGCCCTCATACCGAGAGGCGCCGCGGTTCTTAAAAACGACCGCGGAACGGCACCGGGCATACTTATCGAAAGGGACGGCAAAATCCTCGCGCTGCTCCCCGGGCCGCCGGGAGAGATGCGTCCCATGCTTGATAATGAGCTTGCGCCTGTTCTCGCGAAATATTCCGAAAAAACATTTGTGTCGAGAACAGTGCATATATTTAATGTCGGTGAATCCGCTGTTGAAAGCAGACTGCATAGCCTTATGAACAGCCTTGAAAATCCCACGCTCGCCCCTTATGCCAGGGACGGCGAGGTGCTGCTGCGCGTTACCGCCGCCGCGGAAAGCGCTGAAAAGGGCTGTGAGCTGATAGAGCCGGTTATCGCGGAGATTCGGAAAATTATCGGAGATGAAAATATCTACGGTATTGACGCGGGAAATCTTCAGACGGCTCTCGTCAGGCTTCTGCGCGAAAAAAATCTGAAGGTCGCTACCGCCGAGAGCGTGACGGGAGGGCTTATCTCCAAGCGTATAACAGAGGTTTCGGGCGCGTCGGAGGTTTTCGAGTGCGGGGTTTGCTCGTACTCAAACAGCGTCAAAAATAAACTCCTCGGCGTATGTCGGGAAACGCTCGACAGGTACACGGAGTACAGCCCCGAAACGGCGATGGAGATGGCAAAGGGTGTTCGCGGAATTTCCGGCGCGGATATAGGAGTAGCGACAACGGGTATCGCGGGACCGAACGGCGGCAGCGCGGAGAAACCTGTAGGTTTGGTCTATGTCGCGGTTGACAGCGATAATTACAGTGAGGTAAAGAAATTACTTCTGAGCAGAGGCTGTGCCGAGGAACGCGAACTTATCAGGTATACAGCATCTTCATACGCGCTGTATATGTCGCTGAAGGCAGCCGAGAGGCTCGACGGTCATACCGGTAATAAATAATATGCCGTTATAATCTGCTTCGCGATAAAAGACTCTTCTCAAAAAAAATACTTTTAGCAATATGTCTTGCTATGTGTGGGATTTTTATAATGCCGGCTGTTCCGCTGACGGAAAAAAGACAAATAGAAACGCAAACATCTTGCGTTTCTGTGTACTTGAATGGTATAATAATTTAAATGGTATATTTTGACGAGATTTACACCTTCTGCCGCTGACGCGCGGGAGGTAACAGGAGGAAATATGGAGAAAAAAAAGTTTTATATTACAACACCGATTTATTATCCGTCAGGTAATCCCCATATAGGACACTGCTATACAACAGTTGCCTGCGACTCAATCGCGCGGTATAAGCGTATGCAGGGCTATGACGTGATGTTCCTCACCGGGACGGACGAACACGGTCTGAAAATAGAGCAGAAAGCCGCTGAAAAGGGCGTCACACCCAAGGAATATGTTGATGAAATAGTCGCTGTGTTTAAAAACCTGTGGAAATATATGAATATAAGCTATGACAGATATATACGGACAACAGACGATTATCATGTAAAAACGGTTCAGACTGTCTTTAAAAAGCTCTACGACAAGGGCTATATTTATAAAGGCGAATATAAGGGAAAATATTGTACGCCATGCGAGAGCTTTTGGACGGATTCTCAGCTTGTTGACGGCAAATGCCCGGAATGCGGACGTGACGTGACTGAGGCTAAGGAGGAGGCGTATTTCTTCAGAATGTCGCCCTTTGCCGGCAGGATCGAAAAGCTCCTTACGGAAACGGACTATTTGCGGCCCAAGACCCGCGCTGTAGAGCTTGTGAATAACTTTATCAAGCCCGGGCTTGAGGATCTCTGCGTGTCGAGAACGAGCTTCAAGTGGGGCATACCCGTGACCTTCGACACAAACCATGTCGTTTATGTATGGATAGACGCGCTCTCCAACTATATTTCCGCTCTAGGATATTGTAATGACCGGTATGACGATTATGATAAGTTCTGGCCTGCCGATGTCCATATGGTCGCAAAGGATATTATGCGTTTTCATGCTATCATATGGCCCGCAATGCTCATGGCTCTTGAGGAGCCGCTGCCGAAGCATCTCGCCGTTCACGGCTGGATAACGTTTAACGGTCAGAAGATGAGCAAATCTCTCGGGAATGTCGTTGACCCGCTTGTTCTCGGCGAAAGATACGGCGCGGACGCTATCAGGTACCATATTTTAAGGGAGATGGCCCTCGGTGCGGACAGTTCGTTTTCAAACGAAATCATGATAAACAGAATCAACTCCGACCTCGCTAACGGTCTGGGCAACCTCGTTTCAAGGACTGTCGCCATGGTCGAAAAATACTTTGACAGTACGCTGCCCGAGGAGCGTGAGAGCGGAGAGTTTGACGACAGCCTGATTGAAGCGGCAGGCTCGCTTTTGAAAAAGGTTGATGAATATGTTGAGGAAACTCAGCTCAACAACGCGCTTGCGGAGATATTCAAGGTCGTTTCACGTGCGAACAAATATATCGACGAAACCACCCCGTGGATCCTCGCCAGAGACGAAAACAGACGGGCGCGCCTTGCGACCGTTCTGTATAATCTTCTTGAAACGATACGCATAATATCCGTTCCTCTTTCCGCGTTCATGCCGGCTACAATGCCGAAGATATGGCGGCAGATAGGAGCTTCGGAAAGCGACGTGACATACGAAAAGGCGTCTGTATTCGGAGTGCTTCCTCCGACGGTGACTGTCAGAAAGGGCGCGGTACTTTTCCCGAGAATAGATGTTGACAAGGAGATAGAGGAGCTTAACGCACTGATTTTAAAGGATAAGCCGAAAGAGCAGAAAGAGCCGAAAGAGCAGAAAATCGAGGGGCTCGCGCAGATAGGAATCGACGACTTTTCAAAGGTGGAGCTGAGAGCCGCTAAGGTCACAGCCTGCGAGCCTGTTAAAAGGTCAAAGAAGCTGTTAAAGCTTACACTCGATGACGGAGAGGGCGAGAGGGTTGTCGCGAGCGGAATATCGCAGTTCTATAAGCCCGGGGATCTGATCGGAAAGACGTTGGTTCTTGTTGCGAATCTCAAGCCCGCAAAGCTGTGCGGCGTCGAGAGCTGCGGAATGATACTCGCGGCGGACTGCGACGGGGAAGTAAAGGTGCTGTTCCTCGATGGAACGATAGCTCCCGGTTCAAGGATAAGATAACTTTACAGCGTCTTAAACAACGGGTCTGCCCCGTCATTATATGAAAGCTGAGGAAAATTACGGGAAAGGCCTCGCGGTTCAACCCGCTGTACAGGAGAGATTTTAAAGTTTGATATGAGAAATAATATATTTGATACTCACGCGCATTATGATGATAAAGCCTTTGACACGGACAGGGACAGACTTCTTGCCGGATTGCCCGAAAAGGGCGTGTGCAATATCGTCAATCAGTCGGTAGATCTGAGAACCGCCGGGATCTCGCTTGACTTTGCCGAAAAATATGATTATATTTATGCCGCGGTAGGCGTTCATCCCGAAAATACGGACGGCTTGCCCGAAAACTATATTGATATTCTCCGTGAGCTTTCAAAGCACAAAAAGGCAGTCGCTATCGGTGAGATAGGTCTTGATTATTACTATGATATTCCAAAGGATAAACAGAGGAAGATTTTCGGGGAGCAGCTCGCTTTGGCCGGGGAGCTTTCGATGCCTGTCTGCGTGCATGACAGAGAGGCTCACGGCGATACACTGTCCATGTTGCAAAGTTACAGACCGAGGGGCGTTGTGCATTGTTTTTCCGGTAGCGGCGAAATGGCCCGTGAAATCGTAAAGCTCGGAATGTATATCGGGTTCGGCGGGACTGTCACGTTTAAAAACGCGAGGAAGCCGCTCGACGCCGTGCGGGAAGTGCCGCTTGAGAGAATAGTCCTCGAAACAGACGCGCCTTATCTAGCGCCTGTTCCGAACAGAGGGAAACGATGCGATTCCTCAATGATAATCTATACGGCGCGGAAAATAGCGGGAATTAAAAACATTACAACGGAAGAAGTACTGGCAGTTACCTGCCAAAACGCGAAAAGGCTCTATGGTTTGCTTTGAGCTTATTCCAAAAAATACAGGAGGTAAAAACATGAGAGCATTGATAACGGGTGCAAGTTCGGGTATAGGACGAGATATGGCGAGAGTTCTTTCGTGCATGGAATGGGAGCTTTTCCTTGTCGCACGCAGGGCGGACAGACTGCTTGAGATAAAGCAGGAGCTGGGCGAGGGCGTCGTCTGCATAAGATGCGACGTTTCAAATGAGGACGAGTGCCGCAAGTTGTATGAGGTGCTGAAGGACAAGGAGATTGACATGGTTGTCAATAACGCGGGCTTCGGCTATTGCGGGGAGTTTGTTTCCTCCTCACTCGATAATGACCTCGGCATGATAGATACAAATATCAAAGCGGTACACACACTCACAAAGCTTTTTCTGAAAGATTTTGTTTCCAAAAACAGCGGGAGAATACTCAACGTCGCCTCCGTTGCCGGATTTATGCCCGGACCTATGATGGCGACATATTACGCGACGAAAAATTACGTTACAAGCCTTTCACGCGCTATTTCGGAGGACTTAAAGGAAATGGGGAGCAGCGTGACTGTAACGGCTTTCTGCCCCGGTCCTGTCAACACGGAGTTCAATAAGGTCGCGGGGGTCAGCTTTGCCGCCGCGGGGATAGAGAGCAAGACCGCCGCGAGAATTGCCGTTACAGACGCATTAAAGGGCAAGCGCGTTTCTATTCCGACTGTAAAGATGAAGCTCCTGCGCTTTGGAGTGCGTCTTTTGCCCGACGCACTGCTGCTTAAGCTGTGCAGCGGATTTCAGCAGAGAAAGAACGGATAAAGACTTATAAATAAAGCTGAGGGCGGCGCCGCGCGGAGCGGCGGCCGCCTTTAACAACGGGGCAAATCCATTAGAGAATAAAGGATAAAATTTTCTGCTGTTAAAGCCGCGAAAAATGTTGTATAATGCGATATGGAAGTTTACAGATATTCGGAGGCGGATATGGATTACAAAATTACCGCTCGAGGCGCGGAAATATACGGTCTTGCGTCACTTGATCTCGCTGAAACCTTTAACTGCGGGCAGTGCTTTCGCTGGGAGGAAAAAAACGGAAAATTTTCAGCGGTAATAAGGGACAGATATACTACCGTATACAAGGACGGGGATACCCTTATTATAGAGGACTGCACTGAGGACGAGCTTGAAAATATTTTTATCGAATACTTTGATCTGTCACTCGACTATGACGCGGTTCGCGCCGGGCTTGTTGAAAAATTCCCCGTTTTGAGGGAAGCCGCCGAGCACGCTCCGGGGATACATATACTCGCGCAAGAGCCGTGGGAGGCGTTATGCTCATTTATAATATCTCAAAATAATAATATACCGAGAATCAAGGGTATAATCTCGCGGCTTTGCGAAGCATACGGAGAAAGGTGCGGCGAAAGCTATACCTTTCCGGCGGCGGAAACGCTTGCCGCCCTTGAACCCGACGATTTAAAGTGCCTGAGAGCGGGTTTTCGCGCGGATTATATAATCGACGGCGCGAGAAAGACAGCGAGCGGAGAGGTAAATCTGGAAGCTCTTAAATCGGCTCCTGTGTCAGACGCCCGCAAAAGCCTTATGACAATCCGCGGGGTAGGGCCAAAGGTCGCGGAATGCACCCTGCTGTACGGGCTTCACAGGCTTGACGCTTTTCCTGTAGACACATGGATGAAAAAGGCTATGTCCACACTGTATAAGGGGCTGTCGCCCGCGGACATCGGTGAGTACGCGGGGGTCGCACAGCAGTATATTTTCCATTACAGCCGCAGTTTAAAAATAGGCGGCGAACAGTGAACAGCAGCTTAAGCGGGCGCGCGCCGAATTACGGGGCAAGCCCTTTATTGAAAGAAAAAACACTGCATTTGGCTTTAAGCCTTATACAGTGTTTTTTGATTTTAATCTTTTCCGAGGCGGATCATTTCGTCGATACAACGTCTTGACTTCGATATTTCCTCATCGGTCATATTTATTTCAAACGCGCCGCCGCTGTCGATATTTTCAATCGATCGCAGAACGTCTGTGAGTGTCGTAAGCTTCATATTCGGGCAGATAATTTTCTTAGACAGTATATAGAAATCCTTATCCGGACATTCATATTGGAGTGATTCGGCAATACTCATTTCTGTTCCGATAATAAACTCCTTATGGTCGGATTTTTTGGCGAAGTTTTGTATACCCGAGGTAGAGCCGACATAATCGGCGCGTTCTGCGACAGAGGGGATACATTCCGGGTGAACGAGGACGAGCGCGTTCGGATGGAGAGCTTTCGCTTCTTCGAGATCCTCAAGTGTTACGGACGCATGTACCGGACAGCCGCCCTGAAGCAGTTTTATATCCTTATCCGGCAGGCTTTTCCTGACATAATCTCCGAGGTTGCAGTCGGGTATAAAAAGTATTTTATCGTTTTCAATATTTTTGACGATTTTCACAGCGGTGGAAGAAGTCACGCAGACGTCGCACACAGCCTTAAGCGCCGCCGTTGTGTTGATATATGCGACGACCGTTCTGTCGGGTTCCGTTTCCTTTAACTGTGAGATCATATCGGGTTCCATCTGTTCCGCCATGGGACAGGCGGCAAGCGGATTCGCAAGGAAGACGTGTTTTTCGGGTGATAGCATTTTTGCCGTTTCAGCCATGAAGTGAACCCCGCAGAGCAGTATATTCTCAGCATTCGTTTTTTGCGCTTCAAGACTCAGCATGAACGAGTCGCCGACAAAGTCAGCTATCTCGATAATCTCACGAGCCTGATAGCTATGAGCAAGAACAAAAACATCTTTCTCCTTTTTAAGCCTTAAAATCTTATCCTGAACATCTCTTATCATAAAAATCAACATCCTTTCATACGACAGCGGTCGAGTGCCTCGACGTGCAAGATGCGGTCGAGTGCCTCGACGTGCAAGACGCGGTCGAGTGCCTCGACGTGCAAGACGCGGTCGAGTGCCTCGACACGCAAGACGCGTAGTCGCTCGGCAAGCCT